>JBEIFU010000045.1:0-14081 GCA_040382295.1 Alphaproteobacteria bacterium | reverse complement strand
TACGATCCTCGCGGCGATTGTTGCGCGCTGGCTGTGGGGCTGGTCGCGATGGCTGGCCTTCGGCGTGTTCGGGCTGTTCTTCATGGTCGATGCGGTCTATGTCGCGTCCAACCTGCTGAAGATCCCGACGGGTGGTTGGTTTCCGATCGTGGCTGCTGCTGCGGCGCTGGCCGTTTTCCTTGTCTGGAACCGGGGGCGCGAGATCCTTGTCTCGAAGCTCTACCGCGACGCCATGCCGATCGAGGAGTTCCTCGAGCGTTGGGATCGCACGGTGGAGCGGGTCAGCGGAACGGCCGTGTTCATGACCTCGAATCCTTCGGTCGTGCCGGCGGCCTTCCTGCACAACCTCAAGCACAACCACGTGGTCCATGAGCGGGTCGTGATCATGAAGGTCAATGTGGAGGACGTGCCGCGCGTCGGCGAGGCGCAGCGCATCGAGGTGGAGAAGCTCGGCAAGGGCTTTCACAAGGTGACTGTTCATTACGGCTTCATGGAGCGACCGGATGTGCCGCGGGCGCTGGAGCTTTGCAGGCCCTTCGGGCTGTCGTTCGACATGATGCAGACCACGTTCTTCCTGGGGCGCGAGACGCTCATTCCTGCGAGCCGCTCCGAGCTGCGGCGCTGGCAGGCGGCCCTGTTCATCGGCATGCAGGCGACAGCCCTGTCGGCAACGCGATTCTTCCGCATTCCGGCCAACCGCGTGGTCGAAATGGGCACGCAGGTCGAGATCTGAGCGCTGTTTTCGGCCCCTTGCGGGTCGTTCATGCGGCATTCAGGCAGGGGGTTCCAGAGTGTATGCTGATAGCGGATGGTTCTCGGGCCCGCACCGGACCGAGCGCCGCTTCAGGAGGACAGCCATGAAGAAGATCATCGCTTTGACCGTTGCCGTTCTTGCCTTTGCGGCTGGTGCTGCGAGCCCGGCACTTGCTGGCGGTGGTTATCCGCCCTCCGGCTATTACGGGCCGGGCTATGGTCCGCCGCCGCCGCCACCGCCGCCGCGCGGTTACTACGGGTCGGGATATGCGCCACCGCCGGGCTATTATGCGCCGCCTCCGGGGTATTACGCGGGCGGTTATCATGACCGGCGTGGTTGCCGCGACAATGCGGCTGCGGGCGCGGTCGTTGGAAGCATCATCGGTGGTGCGATCGGCAACAGCGCTGCTCGTGGGCGCGACCGGGCGCCTGCTACGGTCGTGGGCGCCATCATCGGCGGCGTTGCCGGCAATGCCATTGCGCGTGATGCCTGCCGCGATGATCGTCGGCGAGACTATCGCGACCGCTACTACCGCGATGGCCATTACTATGATGGCCGCTATCGGGATGACCGGCGCTATCGGGATGACCGGCGCTACCGGGACTATGATCGCCGCTACTGAGGCAGACTTCCCTTTTAGCCTCTTCCCTCAGGGGCGCCGGAGCGATCCGGCGCCCCCTTCGCTTGCCCCTCATGATGTTAACCCATTGATTTCCATTTATTTATTTGAGGTTGGCAGGTGAGGAAGCTGGTGCTACCCAATGGGACATGACGACCTATCTCGACTTTGAAAAGCCGATTGCCGACCTCGAGGGCAAGATCGAGGAACTCCGGCGCATGTCCGCGCAGGGCGAGGCAATCTCGCTCGAGGACGAGGTCTCCAAGCTCGAGCACAAGGCCGGGCTTCTGCTGCGGGACATCTATTCGAAGCTCACGCCGTGGCAGAAGACGCAGGTGGCCCGCCATCCGGAGCGCCCGCACTTTCTCGACTACATCCATGCCCTGTTCCAGGACTTCACGGCCCTGGGCGGTGACCGCGCGTTTGCCGACGACAAGGCGATCCTGGGCGGGCTTGCCTCGTTTCGCGGCCGCTCGGTGATGGTGATCGGGCACGAGAAGGGCAACGACACGAAGTCGCGCCTCAGGCACAATTTCGGCATGGCGATGCCGGATGGTTATCGAAAGGCGGTCCGCCTCATGTCGATGGCCGAGCGCTTCGGCATTCCGGTCATCACGCTGGTCGACACGTCGGGCGCCTATCCGGGCCTCAGTGCCGAGGAGCGGGGGCAGGGCGAAGCGATTGCGCGTTCGACCGAGCGCTGCCTGACCCTGGGTGTGCCGTTGGTCTCGGTGATCATCGGCGAAGGTGGCTCGGGTGGCGCGGTGGCGCTGGCAACGGCCGACCGTGTGTTCATGCTTGAACACTCGGTCTATTCGGTGATCTCGCCTGAAGGGTGCTCCTCGATCCTTGGCAGGTCCAAGCTTGGGGCGCCGCCGAGTTTCTCGCCGCAGGAAGCGGCGTCGGCCATGAAGGTGACGGCGCAGGACCTGTTCCAGCTGCGGATCATCGATTCCATCATTGCCGAGCCTGTTGGCGGTGCGCAGCGCGGCCGGGTGCGTGTGATGGAGGATGCGGGCGATGCCATCGACCTGGCGCTGACCGAGCTTGAGAGCATGCCGACTGAGGCCCTGCGGAAGGCGCGGTGGGACAAGTACCTCGCCATGGGGCGGGTCGGGCTGGCCTGACTTGCCAATAGCCCCTGTCCCCAGCTGGGGCTTGTGACACGAGAGACACTTTCGTCGGACGTTTTGCGTTTGAGGTAGGGCGTTCTTGCAAGGGCTCTACCCACGGTTGTTCTTGGGCGGGCCTTCCTTTCTGCGCGGGTGGGGCGCTTTGAACAATATACGAACATGTTTCCTAATTTCAATGGGCAAGAGTGACGCAGGCGGCGTTGCTGGTGCCCGGGGACGGTTTTATACTGTCACCGTAATCAATCCAGCTGCCTCGCGAACGCACGGATGTCCTCGATGAGGTCCTGCGGGCGCTCCATGGCGGCGAAGTGGCCGCCGCGCTGGAATTCGGTCCAGTGGGTGACGTTCATGTGACGCTCGACGAGCGAGCGGGGCGGGAAGGGGATGAGGTCCTTGGGGAAGCGGGCGATGCCGACGGGCTTTTCGATGCGCGACTTCGGCGGCACGGGCTTGCCGCTGGTGTCCTCGAAGAGGCCGCGATAGAGCCAGGTCGAGGTGCCGAAGGTGCGTGTGACGAGATAGATCATCACGTTGGTGATCAGCTGGTCCTTCGTATAGGCCGACTCGAGCCGGCCGCCGTCGAGGTCGGACCAGCCGTGGAACTTCTCGATGATCCAGGCAGCCATGCCCACGGGCGAATCCATCACGGGATAGGACAGGGTGAGCGGCTTGGTCGACTGTTCGCGGAAATAGGCGCCCTCAAGATTGAAGAGCAGCTCTGCGTGCCGGGCGGCCTGCTTTTCTTCGTCCGTCTCCGGTTCCACGCCGGGTGCGCGCCACCCGAACATGTTCAGGTGTACGGCGCGACATTGAGGGTGATCATAACCCAGCCATCCGGATACCGACGATCCCCAGTCGCCACCCTGGGCGATATAGTTCGTGTAGCCGAGCGTGCCGACCATGAGCTCGTCGAAATAGCTGGCCACCGTGCGCGGGCTGATGGGCTTTGCAGGCTTGCCTGAAAAGCCATAGCCGGGCAGCGAGGGGATCACGAGATCGAAGGCGTCACTTGCCTTGCCGGCGTGTTTTTCCGGGAAGGCCAGGGGCTCGATGATGTTCATGAACTCGAGGATGGACCCTGGCCAGCCATGGGTGATGAGCAGGGGGCGGCGCCTGTCGCTGTTCGAGCGCACGTGGATGAAGTGGATATCGAGGTCGCGTACCCGCGCCTTGAAGTGGGGCAAGCGATTAAGAGCGTCCTGCTCGCGGTACCAGTCGTAGCCGTGCAACCAGTACTCGACGATCTGTTTCATGGTGGCCAGTTCCGCGCCATAGGCCCAGCCGCCGCCTTCGGGCGCGTCGGGCCATTCGAAGCTGCGTACGCGCTCCATGATGCGGTTGATCGTGGCTTGCGGGATCTCGATCCGGAACGGGACGGGTTGTGTCATCGGTTTGCTCGCGTCATGGTGGTCATCATTGCAGCAGGATTGATGTTCCTGCGCAATCTGCAGGCCGCCTCCAGCATCTTGTCCGGCTCGATTTCGCTCGACGTGTGGCCTGTGCCTCACGATGATTGCGAATCATGTCTGATGTTTCACGAATTGATGCCTTGCCGGGTCCTCTGCACTTCACGTTCATCGGCAATGCCTGCGGTATCTTCAGGGGCAGCAAGGGAACGCGGATCCTGTGCGATCCGTGGGTCGTCGATGGGGTCTTCGACGGGAGCTGGTGTCACTATCCGAAGCTGGAGACGCAGGTGTCCGACCTGCAGGATGTCGACGCCATCTATGTATCGCACCTGCATCCGGATCATTTCGACGAACGGCACTTCGATTTTGACAGGGGTATGCCGCTGATCGTGCTCGACCATGCGCCGAATTTCCTGATCAGGAAGCTCACGGGCCTGGGGTTCACCAATCTCTTCAGGATCCGGGACAAGGAGACGGTGCGCTTCCGAGAGTTCGATCTGACCATGTATGCGCCTTTCGCGAAACATACGTTTCATGAGGCAAAGGTCGGCAATCTGATCGATTCGGCTCTCCACCTTGCCTGCGAGGGGATCAGTGCTTTCAATGCGAACGACAATGTGGTGACGGTCGAGGCCGCGCGCATGCTGCGCGAGCGCCACGGCGAGATCACGCTCGCCATGCTGAACTACAATGCAACAAGTCCTTATCCGTGCTGCTTCGACAATCTCACGGAAGAAGAGAAGTTATCGGAGAGCCGGCGCATCCTCATGCGGAATTTCGCGCATGTGCAGGCCGTCATCAACGAGATGCGGCCCCGGTTCATGTTGCCGTTTGCCGGTGCCTATGTGCTGGGCGGCGACCTGCATCCCAAGAACAAGTATCTTGGAACGGCGACATGGGATGAATGCGCGCGCTGGTTGACCGAACATGGCATTGCGCCGACGCGTACCGTCGTGCTGCGCGAGAAGGACACGCTGGATATTGCGCAAGGCGTTGCCGACCGGCCCTATGTGCCGATCGATGTTGTCGACATGCAGCGCTATGTCGAGACCGAACTCGCTGGCCGGCGCTATCCCTACCAGCTCGAGCACGTGCCGGCAGCCGAGCCGCTCTTTGTCGATATCGAGCGTGCGGCTGGAAAACTGGTCGAGCGCATGGAGAGGCTGGGCATGCGTTCCACCTTCCATGTCGTTGTCCATGCTTTCTCGCGCGCGTTCCAGATCTATCCGGTGTTCAAGCCGCTCGTCTCGTGCGACGGCATCGAGCGCCTCCTGTCCTGTCGTCTGGATGAGCGGTTGCTGCGCATGGTGCTGGATCGGCGCTCGAACTGGAACAATGCCGAAGGCGGGGGCCATGTGAGCTATTACCGGTCGCCCAACCATTATGAGCCCGACCTGCATATCGGGCTGCAATTCTTCCACCTCTGAGGGGACGCACGCATGACCGCAACCTATCGCGCCGAACTGAATCCGCTCGGGTTCCATGAGGCTGTTCCCAAGCCTTCGGCTGAAGAGCTCGAGGCCCATTATGCGGGCAAGTACTTCCAGAACCCGCAAGGGTCCTATGCGGCTTCGTATCTGCCGCAGGAGATTACTTACTTCCACAATATCGCCCGCGTGGCTGAGGAGACCGCGCGGCGGCATGGGCTTGACAAGACCCTGTTCGACGTTGGTTGCGGGGAGGGATATTTTTCCCAGTCGTTCGTGCGCTTCGGTTGGGCCGTTTCGGCGTGTGATTTTTCGGACTTTGGCGTGACACGGCACAATCCCGCTCTCCTGCCTGTGTTCACGGCCGGCGACCTCTATGGCGTGATCAAGGCGCGGGCTGCCGAAGGCAAGACCTACGGGCTCGTGAACCTGCAGAACGTGCTTGAGCATGTGCTGGATCCCGTGCAGCTGCTGCACGACCTCAAGCCGCTGTTCTCGCGCCGGGCAGCAGTGCGGCTGCGGGTGCCCAATGATTATTCAGCCTTCCAGATGGCGCTGATGGCGCGGGGCGATACGGGGCCGACCTGGTTCGCCCCGCCGGAGCACCTGTCCTATTTCGATCGTGAGGGGCTGCTCAGGCTGCTTGACCATTGCGGCTATCGGGTGCTGTCGGTGCAAACCGGTTTTCCGATCGAGGTCTTCCTGGCGAACCCCCACTCGAACTATGCCAAGGATCGGTCCCTGGGCAAGGGCGCCCACCTCGCACGGGTGTTCTGCGAGAACCACCTCATCGAGCAGGGCGTTGAGGCTTACGTCGACTATGCCGAGGCGGCGGCAAGGCTCGGCTTCGGGCGGGATCTGCTGGCCTATGCCGTGCCGGCGTGAGCTTGCTGACAGTACACTTATTAATTTCGGTGACAGTGCACTAATGAGTACACGGACAAAGTCGTCGCCTTGGGCTGTCTGGAACTCATTAGTGCACTGTCACCGAAATTCAGAGGGTGCCGTGGCACTGCTTGTATTTTTTTCCTGAACCGCAGGGGCAGGGGGCGTTGCGCTGGACCTTGCCCCAGGTTGAGGGGTCTGTCGGGCTCACGGGGATGGCGCGGCCTGCCATGCGCGGGGCATTCTGCGCCGGGCGGCGGGGGCCTTCGGCGGTGTCGAACTCGTTTTCGCCGGTGTCCGGGTTGACGTGCAGTGCACGCATCTGAGGCAGTGGCATCTCCTCGAGTTCAGGCGGTGCCTCGAACTGGATCTGGACATGCATCAGCTGGCGGGTGACCTGCTGGCGGATGCGCGCGAGCAGGCCCTCGAACAGCAGGAAGGCTTCGGTCTTGTACTCGTTCAGCGGATCGCGCTGGCCGTAACCGCGCAGGCCAATGGTCTGGCGCAGATGCTCGAGAGTGAGCAGGTGCTCGCGCCATTCGTGGTCCATGGTCTGCAGCAGGATCGCGCGCTCGACCTGGTCGACGGCATCCTGCGGTGCGCCCTCGAAGCGCTGGTTGCCGCGGTCGTCGGCTGCCTTTTTCAGGCGCTCGATGATCTCCTCGTCGGCAATGCCTTCTTCCTTGCCCCAGGCGATGATGGGCAGTTCAAGGCCAAGATATTCACGAATGTCGGCTTCCAGTTCCGGCATGCGCCACTGGTCCGCATAGGTCCCATCCGGGATGTAGCGCTTGACGAGGTCCTCGATGAGCTGATGGCGCATGCCGACGACGGTGTCATGGACGCTCTCGGCGCCGATGAATTCGAGCCGCTGCTCGAAGATCGTCTTGCGCTGGTCGTTCATGACGTTGTCGAATTTCAGCAGGTTCTTGCGGATGTCGAAGTTGCGGGCCTCGACGCGCTGCTGTGACTTGGCCACCGCCGCGTTGACCATGCCGTGGGAGATGGCCTCGCCCTGTTTCAACCCGAGGCGCTGCAAATAGACGTCGAGCTTGTCCTGCCCGAAGATTCGCATCAGGTCGTCGTGGAGGCTCAGGAAGAATTTCGAATGGCCGGGGTCGCCCTGGCGGCCCGAGCGGCCGCGCAGCTGGTTGTCGATGCGTCGGCTTTCGTGGCGCTCGGTGCCAAGGACGTAGAGGCCGCCGGCGGCGAGAACCTTCTGTCTTGCCTCTGCCACCTCGGCACGGATGCGCTCGATCGCCTTCTTGCGTTCTTCCTCGTCCTCGATGCCCACCGTCTCGACGGCGATGCGCATGTCTGCGTTGCCGCCCAGCTGGATGTCGGTGCCGCGTCCTGCCATGTTGGTCGCGATGGTCACGGCGCCGGGGACGCCAGCCTGCGAGATGATCTGGGCTTCCATCTCGTGATAGCGGGCGTTCAGGACGTTGTGCTTGATCTTCTGTTTCTTGAGGACCGCGGCCAATGTCTCGGATTTCTCGATCGAGACCGTGCCGACCAGAACGGGCTGGTTGCGCTCCACACATTCCTTGATGGTGGCGACGATGGCTTCGTTCTTTTCCTCGATCGTTCTGTAGATCTCGTCATCATCGTCGATGCGGGCGACGGGCACGTTGGTGGGGATCTCGATCACGTTGAGGCTGTAGATCTCCTGGAACTCATCGGCCTCGGTCGAGGCTGTGCCCGTCATGCCGCCGAGCTTGGCGTAGAGCCGGAAATAGTTCTGGAAGGTGATCGAGGCCAGGGTGACGTTCTCGGGCTGGATGGCCACGCGCTCCTTGGCTTCGAGGGCCTGGTGCAGGCCCTCGGAATAGCGGCGGCCTTCCATCATGCGGCCGGTGAACTCGTCGATGATGACAACCTTGTTGTCCTTGACGATGTAGTCCTTGTCCTTCTGGAACAGCTTGTGGGCCTTGAGGGCCTGGCTTACGTGGTGGACCAGCGAGATGTTGGCGATGTCGTAGAGGTTGCCTTCCGTCAGGCGGCCGTTCTTGGCGAGCCATTGTTCGACGGTTTCATTGCCGTCCTCGGTCAGCGTCACGGTGCGCTGCTTCTCGTCGAGTTCGTAATGCTCGGGCGTGAGTTCCGGCATCACGGCATCGATGATCTTGTAAAGATCGGAATGGTCTTCTGTCGGGCCTGAAATGATCAGGGGGGTGCGGGCCTCATCGACCAGGATCGAGTCGACTTCATCGACGATCGCAAAATTGTGGCCGCGCTGGACCATCTGCGCGCGCGTGTACTTCATGTTGTCGCGCAGATAGTCGAAGCCGTACTCGTTGTTGGTGCCATAGGTTACGTCAGCGGCGTATTGTTCGCGGCGCTGGGTGTCGTTGAGGCCGTGAAGGATGCAGCCGACGCTGAGACCGAGGAAGCGGTAGACCTGACCCATCCACTCCGCGTCGCGCCGAGCGAGGTAGTCGTTGACGGTGACCACGTGGACCCCCTTGCCCGACAGGGCATTGAGGTAAACAGGTGCGGTGGCGACCAGTGTCTTGCCTTCGCCTGTTTTCATCTCGGCGATGTTGCCGTCGTGCAGCACCATGCCGCCGATGAGCTGAACGTCGAAGTGGCGCTGTCCCAGGGTGCGTTTCGCCGCCTCGCGCACGGTGGCGAAGGCTTCAAAAAGAAGGTCGTCCAGTTTTCGGCCGCGTGCGACCTGCTCTCTGAAGTCGGCGGTTTTCTGGCGCAGCTGGTCGTCGCTCAGTGCCGCGATTTCGGCTTCCAGAGCGTTAATCCTTGGCACTTTCGCGTAGTAGGGCTTGAGGATGCGGTCGTTGCTGGTGCCGAAAATCCGTTTGGCCAGCTTCGTCAAGCCTAACATGTCGGGGGCGTCCTTGGTCGTCACAAAAGGTTAAAGCTCGGCCGAACGCTGGCCGTGCAGGGGAAATTCGCCTGCAGGTCGCAACGAAACGATAGGTTTCGCTTGAAGCCTTGATGGGACAAATAAGGTCGGGCCGTGTGACTGTCAACGCGACCTGGCGCAGCCTCCCCCCGGGGTGTGACATCGGGCGGGCACCGCCATTCTTGACGGGGGGAAATGGGACGGGTACTGACAATCGACTGACGGCAGAATCCCGGGTCTTTTCCGGCTTCCTGCGCGCCGTCATGAGGTGCGTGCCATGACCCCAGGTGGGGGAAAGCCGAGCAAGGAGAAGCTCACCGCAAAGTCCGCCCCGGAGGCGGCGCCCAAAGCGGCGAAGGCGGCGCATGCTGTTTCGCCGCTTGCACCCAAGGCGTTTCCCAAGCTCCAGCCCATATCGGGTGTCCGACTTGGGGCCGGTTCGGCCGGGATCCGCTATGAAGGGCGGACCGATGTGCTGATGGGGGTGCTGGCGCCTGGCACCACCGTGGCGGGCGTCTTCACGAAGTCAAAGACGTGCTCGGCGCCTGTAGACTGGTGCCGGACGGCGCTCGTGGAAAAGTCGGCGCGGGTGCTTGTCGTGAACTCGGGCAATGCCAATGCCTTTACGGGTCGGGCCGGCAGCGACGCCGTGCGCACGACGGTCGAGTCGGTCGCGGCCCTGGTGGGCTGCAAGGCCCAGGAGGTTTTCGTCGCCTCCACCGGCGTCATAGGCGAGCCGTTGCCTGTTCGCCGGCTCACGGCCGCGCTGCCTGAGATCTACGAGAATACCGGTGCCACCGCCTGGGAGATGGCCGCACGGGCCATCATGACGACCGACACGTTCCCCAAGGCCTCGACCGCCACGGCCCAGATCGACGGGCATGACGTCAAGATCAACGGCATTGCCAAGGGTTCGGGCATGATCGCCCCGGACATGGCGACGATGCTGGCGTTCGTCTTCACGGATGCGACGATCCCGCAGGATATCCTGCAGGGGTTGCTGGTGCAGGGCGCGGAGACCAGCTTCAACTCCATCACCGTCGACGGCGATACGTCAACGAGTGACACGCTGCTGCTTTTTGCGACCGGCAAGGGTGCTCGCCACAATCCAGTGGTGCGAGCCAATGACAAGCGGCTTGACGACTTTCGGGCCAAGCTGAACGCGGTCCTGCAGGATCTTGCCGTGCAGGTGGTCAAGGATGGCGAAGGGGCGACCAAGCTCATCCGCATCAATGTCACGGGGGCCGAGAATGCACTGGCGGCGCGCCGCATCGCGCTGTCGATTGCCAATTCGCCCCTCGTCAAGACGGCGATTGCGGGGGGCGATGCGAACTGGGGACGCGTCGTGATGGCGGTCGGCAAGTCGGGCGAGGCTGCCAACCGGGACCGGCTTTCCATCAAGTTTGGTGGGCACAAGGTGGCGACACTGGGATTGCGCGATCCGAACTACAGCGAGGCGCTGATGGTCCGCTACATGCAGCGCAGCGAAATCGAGATCGATGTGGATGTAGGCGTTGCCAAAGGGGCAGCCGGCGTGTGGACGTGCGACCTGACGCATGGCTATATCAGCATCAATGGCGATTATCGCAGCTAGGCCTCGCTCGCGATGTGCCGTCACGGCGAGGTGAGCTTCTTCGATGCCTACATCCCTTCTTCTCGTGGTCGCGGCGGCGCTGGTCGATGGCAAGGGGCGCGTGCTTCTGGCCCAACGTCCCGAGGGGAAGTCCATGGCCGGCCTCTGGGAGTTTCCGGGCGGCAAGGTCGAGGCAGGCGAGCGTCCCGAGCAGGCCCTGGCCCGCGAGCTGAGGGAGGAGCTCGGCATCGAGGTGGAAGAGGCCGCGCTTGAGCCGTTTCATTTTTCGTCACATGGTTACAGCGGCTTTCATCTTCTGATGCCGCTGTTTGTGTGCCGACGGTGGGCTGGCAGCGTGCAACCCCGGGAGGGGCAGCGCCATGCCTGGGTCAGTGCACATGACTTGGTGAACCATCCCTTGCCGCCTGCAGACCTGCCCCTGGTGCCGCGATTGCTGGCCTATCTTCAGGCTGGCCCAGACGCTAGCAGGATGTTAACGCCGCTCTGACAAATTGACTTCGTTTTTCGCGCTGAGAGTGACTGATGGACGCCTTCAAGGCATTCCTCAATCAGTTCTGGTCTGACGGCTCGGGCGCTATGGCGCTCGAGTATGCGATGATTTGCCTTCTGATCTTCCTTGTCATCGTGGCATCGTTCGATCTGGTCGCGAGCAATACCATCGTTATGTATACAGATCTCGTTGCGTCCATGAAGTCAGGGCCGTGAGAGCTGATGCTCAGGGCTTGCGACTGGCCTTGATCCCCGCGAGGGCCGCAGACAAGGGTGTTGTTGCGCTGCCGGGCTTGAGAGGTTGTTGCTGGCTGGCGTGTGGGGACCAGCCCGAGAGATAGATGATTTCGAAGGTCGCCCGGACGCCCTCGCTGCTGCGGGCGCCATCCGTCCAGCATTCGAGTGCCCGATACAGGACGTCGCGGCGCAGGAAACGGCGGCGTCGTTCCTGCAGGGTGCTGGTCTCGCCCATCAGGCGCAGGTCACTGAACAGGCGCATCGGATCGGTGTAGTGAACCACCAGTTCGTCGGCATCGGCCACGGGCAGGGCGAAGCCTGCGCGCTGCAGCAAGGCGCCGGCCTCGCGCACATCAGGAAGCGGCGCAAAGCGTGGCGCGGCGCCCTGCAGGATTTCGCTTTCCGCCTGCATGAAAGCTGCGCGCACGTCCATCAAGGTCCGCGCCCCGAAGAGGGCTGCGATGAAGAAGCCATCCGGCTTGAGCGCCTGCCTGATCTGAGCCAGAGCGCCGGGGAGGTCGTTGATGGCATGCAATGTGAGCAGGCTTGCATAGGCGTCGAGCGTGCCCGGTGCAAAGGGCAGTTCACTTTCCTCAAACACGAGAGCTGTCGATCGACTGCCCGTCGCAACATCCGAGGCGATTGCGCCGTTTGCGACAGCTTGCGACAATTCTGGTGCGCCGTGACACAGAAAAGTCGGGAAGGTCCTGTTGACTGCGGACAGGCGCTCGGCGAGTTCGGCGGCAACGGTTTCATGCAGGAATGATGGCTCGTTTGCCGTTTCCTTGGCGCGTTGCTTTCGGATCCGCCTCAGGCGTTCGTCGAATATACGGGGCACCGGGTTTGTCATGTGCGCAGAGTGCACGGCAGTCGGGCCCAAGTCACGCGACAGGTGGGCCTATGCCATGGGATCTGGATCAGTGTCACGGGGTGGCTGGCTGGCGAGGGGGCTGCAGCGCGCAGGGCGGGGGCTGCTTGACGCGATCCTGCCGCCACTTTGCCTGCGCTGCCGCGTCGCCGTGGCCGAGCCCCAATCGGTGTGCGGGGCGTGCTGGTCGTCGGTTCGCTTCCTGACGGCGCCCTGGTGCGCCCAATGCGGGATTCCGTTTCCCCATGTGCTGGGCAGTGCGGTGCGTTGCGGGTCGTGCCTTGCCCGCGAGCGGCCCTTCCTGCGGCTGCGGTCTGCGATTGCCTATGACGATGGCAGTCGCGAGCTGATCCTGGGGTTCAAGCATGCTGACCGTCTGGAAATTTCTCCCCTGTTCGTGCGCTGGATGCAGGTTGTTGCGCGGCCGGAGGTGGAGGGGGCGGATGTTGTGGTACCCGTCCCCCTGCATTGGCGCCGCCTGCTGATGCGCAAGTACAATCAGGCGGGGCTGCTCGCGCACGGGATCGTCCGGGGGACGGGGGTTCCGGTCCGGCCAGAGCTGCTGGTCCGGCACCGGGCGACCGAGAGCCAGGGCGCGATGGTCTCGGCGCGGGCCCGGCTGAAGAACGTCGCCAGCGTCTTTCGTGTCCCTCCCCGGGCCCTGGGCGAGGTCGAGGGGCGGCGGGTTGTTATCGTTGATGACGTGTTGACAACGGGGGCCACCGTCTCGGCATGTGCAAAAGCCCTGAAGCGTGCAGGGGCGTCGAGTGTGTCGGTCGTCACACTGGCGCGTGTTGTGCGCCCCCTCAGTGCATGAAACTGTGCTATTGGTGACGAGGGTCGGGTCATGGGGCCGTTGGATGGTCCTCTTGGTTCTCATGATGGGCAATCGGGATTTGTTCATGCGTGCGCAGGGTGAGACACAGGCGAGTGGTGTCGGGTCAGGAATTGTCATCTACACGACCTTGCTCTGCCCCTATTGCCATCGGGCCAAGGCGCTGCTGAAGCGCAAGGGTGTCACCTTCACTGAAATCGATGTCGGCATGGATGCCGGGAAGCGTGCGGAAATGACGGCGCGGGCGCAGGGCCGGCACACGGTCCCGCAGATCTTCATCGGCGCGCGGCATGTGGGCGGCTGCGACGACTTGCACGAGCTGGATGCGCAGGGTGCACTGGATCCGCTGCTTGCCGGCGCTGCCTCATGAATCCTGTTTCGTTTTTTGACGCGCGGCCCTAGTCTCGGCCGCCATGAGCCAGATATTCCGCGCCGCCTGCGTCCAGATGCGTTCAGGCGTTGAGCCTTCCGAAAATGTGCGTGCGGCCGAAGGGCTGATCCGGGAGGCCCATGGTCTCGGGGCGCAGTTCGTTGCGACACCTGAAGTGACAGTTCTTTTCGAGTCAGAGACTGACCGCCTGTTTGCAAAGGTCCATGCCGAGGATGACGATCCGTCGCTCCGGCAGCTGAGGGGCGTGGCGGCCGAACTCAGTCTCTGGCTCCTGATCGGTTCGATGGCAATCCGGGTCGGTGAGCGGCAATGCGCCAACCGGTCGCTCCTCATCGATCCGCGGGGGCAGATTGCTGCTCGCTATGACAAGATCCACATGTTCGACGTGGACCTGCCAAATGGCGAGACCTATCGGGAAACACGCAATTTCCGTCGCGGGGAGCGCGCGGTGCTGGCGCAGCTGCCGTGGGGCGGCATCGGGCTCAGCGTCTGCTACGATTTGAGGTTCCCGCAGCTCTACCGGGCGCTGGCCCAGGCCGGCGCGTCGTTCCTGACCGTGCCGGCTGCCTTCACGCAT
>JBEIFU010000044.1:0-14206 GCA_040382295.1 Alphaproteobacteria bacterium | reverse complement strand
CCCCGTGCGCGATGCCGGCCCGCTGATGAACAAGGTCGAGCCCTTCCACATCCTCAAGATGGACAAGCGCCGCGGCAACATCGTTGTCTCGCGCCGCGCCGTCCTCGAGGAAAGCCGCGCCGAGCAGCGCAACGAACTCGTCGCCAACCTCCGCGAAGGCCAGGTCATCGACGGCGTCGTCAAGAACATCACCGACTATGGTGCCTTCGTGGACCTCGGTGGCGTTGACGGCCTGCTGCATGTGACCGACATCGCCTGGCGCCGCGTCAACCACCCGAGCGAGGTTCTCTCCATCGGCCAGACCGTGAAGGTCCAGGTCGTGAAGGTGAATCCCGAAACCCAGCGCATCAGCCTTGGGATGAAGCAGCTCGAGGCCGATCCGTGGGAGGGCGTTGCCCAGAAATACCCGGTCAACGGCAAGTTCCGCGGCCGCGTCACCAACATCACCGACTACGGCGCCTTCGTCGAGCTCGAGCCGGGCGTCGAGGGTCTGGTGCACGTGTCGGAAATGTCCTGGGTGAAGAAGAACGTCCACCCGGGCAAGATCGTCTCGACCAGCCAGGAAGTCGAAGTCATGGTGCTCGAGGTGGATGCCGCCAAGCGCCGCATCAGCCTCGGCCTGAAGCAGACCATGGACAACCCGTGGCACTCCTTCTCCGACCGTCATCCGGTTGGCAGCCAGATCGAGGGCGAGATCCGGAACATCACCGAGTTCGGCTTGTTCATCGGTCTCGACGGCGACATCGACGGCATGGCCCACCTCTCCGATCTCGACTGGAACGAGCCCGGCGAAGAAGCCATCAAGAAGTACAAGAAAGGCGACCGCGTGAAGGCCGTCGTTATCGACGTTGACGTCGAGAAGGAACGCATCGCGCTCGGCATCAAGCAGGTCTCTGGCGATCCGATGGAAAGCCTGGGCCCTGTGAAGAAGGGCGACATCGTGACCTGCTCGGTCATCGACGTGACCGACAGCGGCATCGAAGTGGCCGTGGGCGACCTCAAGTCGTTCATCCGCAAGAACGAGCTGTCGCGTGATCGCGCCGAGCAGCGCCCCGAGCGCTTCGCGGTCGGCGACAAGATCGACGTGCGCGTGACCAACGTCGACAAGGCAGCCCGCAAGGTCAGCCTGTCGATCAAGGCACGCGAAATCGCCGAAGAGAAGGAAGCCGTCGCACAATACGGTTCCTCCGACTCGGGCGCCTCGCTGGGCGACATCCTGGGCGCGGCCCTTCGCAAGAAGGCCGAAAAGACGGACGAATAGTCCGCCCTGCGCATCTGCAGCATCAGCCGAAGGGGCAGCGAAAGCTGCCCCTTTTTCGTTGCCAAAAGGGGAAAAACACTTGTTTCAGAACACCTTGCCCGCCGAACGCCTTGACGGGTCGCCCAACCCTTGGAAGACTTCATTGCCACGACTGGCGCAGCGCCACGGGAGACGACCCAAGCAATGATCAAATCGGAACTGGTGCAGAAACTGGCCGAGCAGAACCCGCATCTGTTCCAGCGCGACATTGAAAAGATCGTCGCGACCATCTTCGGAGAGATCGCAAAGGCGCTTTCCGACGGCGACCGGGTTGAATTACGCGGGTTCGGCGCCTTCTCCGTCAAGTCACGCCCAGCCCGAACCGGCCGCAACCCGCGCACCGGAGAAACCGTCTCCGTTGCCGCAAAGCACGTTCCCTTCTTCAAGACCGGCAAGGAACTGAGGGATCGGCTGAACAAGCAGGCACAGGACGGCGGCACGGGCGACTGACATCCACGCCGCCTGACCGAAGCCCTTTTCAATCGCAGGAGGCCCCATGATCAGCCTGTTCCGGACGTCCCTGTTCTGGACGCTCGCACTCGCAATGGCCGCCATCGCCGTCGCCAATCGCAACCCCACGGCCCTGTCCTTCGACCCGTTCAGCGCAGACCGGCCTGCAGTCATGCTGGAAGTGCCGCTATTCTGGATCATCCTCGGATCGGCCTTCGTGGGAATAGTCCTCGGCGGCTGGTCTTCCTGGTTGGCCCAGGCACCGCTGCGACGCACCCTGCGCGACCGCGACGACCGGATCCGGCGGCTGGAACGCGAACTCGAGGCTGCCCAGGCAATCATCGTCCGGCCCGCTGGAACAACGGGAGCGGTCACGGCGCGGCACTGAACGGCGCGACCTTGCTTCGCAGGCCATCGCCTCCGTATAAGCCCGTCCATGACCCCCGCTGCCATCTGCCCCGTCTACTGCGCCCTCGACACCACCGACCTTGAAAAGGCGATGGCTCTCGCCACTGCGATCAAGCCATGGGTTGGCGGCATCAAGTTGGGTCTCGAATTCTTCAACGCCAATGGCCCCCAAGGCATTGCACGGCTCGCAAGCCTTGGCCTGCCGGTGTTTGCCGACTTGAAGATGCACGACATCCCCAACACGGTAGCTGGGGGGATCCGCGCAGTGCTGCCGCTGGGCGTTGCCATCGTCAACGTCCATGCCGCCGGCGGGCGCGCCATGATGAAGGCCGCAGTCGAAGCCGCGGCCACCGCAGGCCCGCGCCGCCCCAAGGTCATCGCCGTGACCGTACTCACCAGCATGGACGCAACCGACCTGAACGAGACCGGTGTCCAGGGCACGCCCGCCGAACAGGTCATCCGCCTTGCAACCGTCGCCCGCGACGCAGGCCTCGACGGCGTTGTCTGCAGCGCCCACGAGATCGAGCCGCTGCGCAAGGCACTGGGCCCCGGCTTCATGCTGGTGGTTCCCGGCATCCGGCCTGCAGGCGCCGACACAGGCGACCAGAAGCGCATCATGACCCCGGCGCAGGCTATCCGGCAGGGCGCTGATTGGCTGGTCATCGGGCGCCCGATTACGGATGCAGCCGACCCTGCAGCGGCAGCACGCGCCATTCGCGATGAAGTGCTGCAAGCATCCGCATGAGACACGCCACCAAGATCTGCGGTGTGACAACGCCCGAGACCTTCGACTGTGCGCTGAAGGCAGGAGCCACCCACGCAGGCTTCGTCTTCTTTGACAGAAGCCCGCGCGCGATAGCACCTCACGACGCCAATGCCATCGCCATGCGCAGCAGCGCCATCTGCGCTGTCGCCCTCACGGTCGACGCAAGCAACGCGGAACTCGACGCGATCCTGTCGCAGTTCCGCCCCGACCTGCTGCAGCTGCACGGGCACGAGACGCCCGCCCGCGTGAACGAAGTCAGGCAGAGGCTCGCTATACCGGTCATGAAGGCAATAGCGCTGGCCGGCGCCGCCGATCTCGCCGTGGCACGCACCTATGAAGCAGCCGCCGACATCCTTCTTTTCGACGCAGTTCCCCGCGACTTGCCCGGCGGCAATGGCATCACCTTTGACTGGTCGCTGCTCGCGGGGACCACCTGGCAGAGACCGTGGCTCTTGTCCGGCGGCCTGACGCCCGAAAATGTGGCAGATGCGATTTACCAAACGCGACCAGGCGGCGTTGACGTATCGTCAGGCGTCGAGCAGGACCGCGGCGTGAAGGACAACGCGCGCGTCGAGGCATTTATCACAAGCGCAAGAACCGCTTTCGGTGCTATCGCTCCAGTGTAACCTCGGCAGCACGCATGAACACGACACCACGCCCCAATTCGTTCAGGACGGGACCGGACGACACCGGTCATTTCGGCATTTTCGGCGGCCGCTATGTCGCCGAAACGCTGATGCCGCTCATCCTCAGCCTGGAAAAGGCCTACACGGACGCCAAGGCCGATCCGTCATTCCAGGCAGAACTTGACGACTTCCTCGAACACTATGTCGGCCGCCCCTCGCCGCTCTATTTCGCCGAGCGCCTGACAACCCACTGGGGCGGCGCAAAGATCTGGTTCAAGCGCGACGAGCTGAACCACACCGGCGCCCACAAGATCAACAACTGCATGGGCCAGATCCTTCTGGCCCGCCGCATGGGCAAGAAGCGCATCATTGCCGAGACAGGTGCCGGCCAGCACGGCGTGGCAACAGCAACCGTCGCCGCACGCTTCGGCCTCCCCTGCGTCGTCTACATGGGCGAGGAAGACATGAAGCGGCAAATGCCGAACGTCTTCCGCATGCGCCTGCTCGGCGCCGAAGTCGTGCCCGTCACGTCCGGCTCGAAGACGTTGAAGGACGCGATGAACGAGGCCTTGCGCGACTGGGTCGCCAACGTCGAGAGCACCTTCTACATCATCGGCACCGTTGCCGGTCCCCATCCCTACCCGGCCATGGTCCGCGATTTCCAATCCGTCATAGGACGGGAAGCGCGCGCGCAGATGCTCAAGGCCGAAGGTCGCCTGCCCGACGCAGCCGTGGCCTGCATCGGCGGCGGCTCGAACGCCATGGGCCTCTTCTATCCCTTCCTGGATGATGCGAGCGTCGCGCTCTACGGCGTCGAGGCCGCGGGCCTTGGCATCGCAACCGGCAAGCACGCAGCCTCGCTGGCAGGCGGACGCCCCGGCGTGTTGCATGGCAACCGTACCTACCTGCTCCAGGATGACGATGGCCAGATCATCGAGGCTCACTCGATCTCGGCAGGGCTCGACTATCCCGGCATCGGCCCCGAGCACGCCTGGCTGCATGACATGAAGCGCGTCACCTACGTCTCGGCAACAGACCACGAAGCGCTTGACGCCTTCCAGCTTTGTGCGCGCCAGGAAGGCATTCTGCCCGCGCTCGAGCCCTCGCACGCACTCGCTTTCACTGAAAAGCTCGCGAGGACCATGCGAAAGGACCAGACCATCCTGATGAACCTCTGCGGCCGCGGCGACAAGGATATCTTCGCCATCGCCGAGCATTTGGGAACCAAGCTGTGAGCCGCATCCCCGCACGTTTCGCCGAACTGAAGAAGCAGGGTCGCGCTGGTTTCATTGCCTTCATCTCGGCAGGCGATCCCGACTACAACACCTCGCTCGAGATCTTGCGCGGCCTGCCGGCTGCAGGCGCCGACATCATAGAGCTTGGCATGCCCTTCACGGATCCCATGGCAGAAGGCCCTGCGATCCAGGCCTCCTCGCTGCGCGCCCTGAAGGCCGGCCAGACCATGGCGCGGACCCTTCAGATGGTTCGCGAGTTTCGGACAGGCAATGACGCCACGCCGATCGTGCTCATGGGCTATTACAACCCGATCTATGCCTACGGCGTCGAACGCTTCACCGCAGACGCCGCAGGCGCAGGCGTGGACGGCCTGATCATCGTGGACCTGCCACCCGAGGAGGACCATGAGCTCAGGGCCCCGGCCGCCCGCGCGGGCCTCGATCTCATTCGCCTTGCCACCCCGACCACGGACAGTGCCCGGCTTCCAGCCGTGCTCGAAGGGGCAACAGGCTTTCTCTATTACGTCTCAATCATGGGCGTGACAGGCACCAAGACCATAGCGACCGACGAAGTCGCGGCCTCCCTTGCCCGGATCCGCGCCGCGACCGACCTGCCGGTAGCCGTCGGTTTTGGCATCAAGACCGAAGCAGATGCCGCAAAAGTTGCCAGGATCGCGGATGCCGCCGTGGTTGGCTCTGCATTAGTGGCAGAAATAAGCCAGTTTTCAGGCCCAGACGGTAAAATTGTCGCGGGGTCGGTAAAAGCTGTGTTAGACTTGTCCCGTCGTCTCGCTGGTGCAGCGCACAACGCTCGCGTATGAAGGCGAAGGTGCAGTTTGCGTTTGGTTAACAGTCGGTAAGTCACGGAATGAACTGGATCACCAACTTCGTTCGTCCGAAGGTCAAGTCGCTCTGGAGCGCCAAACCCGAGACGCCCGACAATCTCTGGCGCAAGTGCCCCGGCTGCCAGGGCATGATCTTCCACCGTGACCTCGACGCCGCGCAGTACGTCTGCATGCACTGCGATCACCACCTGAAGATCAGCACCAATGCACGGCTCAAGCTTCTGTTCGACGACGGCCTCTGGGAAGAGATCGCGCTGCCGGAAGTGCCCATCGATCCCCTCAAGTTCAAGGACGAAAAGCGCTACGCCGACCGCCTGCGCGAAGCGCGCGCCAAGACGGGCGAGATGGATGCCATCAAGGCTACGCGGGGCCAGGTGCAGGGCGTACGCACCACCGTCGCCGTCCAGAGCTTCGATTTCATGGGCGGCTCCCTCGGCATGGCCGTAGGTGAAGGCATCATCGCTGGAATGAAGGCAGCCATCGAGCACCGCACGCCCTTCGTGCTGTTCACCGCCTCGGGCGGCGCCCGCATGCAGGAGGGCATCCTGTCCCTGATGCAGATGCCGCGCGTGACGATAGCTGTTCAGATGCTGCGTGAGGCGGGCCTGCCCTACATCGTCTTCCACACTGACCCGACGACGGGCGGCGTGACGGCTTCCTACGCGATGTTGGGTGATATCCACATGGCGGAACCAGGTGCTCTCATCGGCTTCGCCGGACCGCGCGTGATCGAGAACACGATCCGCCAGAAATTGCCCGAGGGCTTCCAGCGCTCGGAATACCTGAACGATCATGGCATGGTCGACATGGTGGTCCATCGCCACAAGATGCGCGAGACGCTGGGCCGAACGCTCAAGCTGCTGACCCGCAAGGCCAGCCGCGCCGTTGCCGTGCGCTCGGCTTACGACGTCGGCCCCTACGCCGTGCCCACGATGCAGGGAACAGGCTCGCAGGTCATCGACCTGACAAGTCCGAAACAGCCTCTGGCATGACGACGCCTGCCGGCAGTGAACTGGCCAGCGACGCAATCCTCGCGCGCCTCACCGAACTGCATCCCAAGCTGATCGACCTATCGCTTGGCCGCATCGAGGCACTCCTCGAAAGGCTGGGCGCACCCCACAAGCGCCTGCCGCCAGTCATCCACGTGGCAGGTACCAACGGCAAGGGTTCGACCTGCGCGTTCCTGCGGGCGATTCTCGAGGCGGCCGGCAAGCGCGTCCACGTCTATTCTTCACCTCACCTCGTGCGTTTCCATGAACGCATCCGCCTGAGCGGCAAACTGATCGACGAGGACGAGCTCGCGGCCCTCCTCGAGGAGTGCGAGGAGCGCAACGCCGGCGCACCCATCACCTTCTTCGAAATCACCACAGCCGCTGCCATGCTGGCCTTCACCCGCCACAAGGCTGACGCCGTCATCCTCGAAGTAGGCCTCGGCGGGCGCTTTGACGCAACCAACGTGATCGCACGCCCTGCAGCCACCATCATCACGCCGGTCGATCTCGACCACCAGACCTATCTCGGATCCACCATCGGCGAGATCGCAGGCGAGAAGGCAGGCATCATCAAGCCCGGAATTGCCTGCATTGTCGGGCCACAGGCCGACGATGCGCGCGACGTGATCGAGCAGCGCGCAGAGAGCCTCAAAGCCCCTCTGACACGATGGGGTCAGGATTTCATGGCTCACGAGGAACACCGGCGCATGGTCTACCAGGACGAGCACGGCCTGTTGGACCTGCCCCTGCCGCGTTTGCCCGGCGCTCACCAGATCGTGAACGCAGCACAGGCCATCGCCGCCCTTCGGCACCTGCAAGCCTTCGACATCTCGGACCGCGCCATCGAGGACGGATTGATCAGCGTCGAGTGGCCTGCCCGCATGCAACGCCTGATCCGAGGCCCGCTTGTAGCAGCAGCCCCAAAGGGTGCAGAGCTCTGGCTGGACGGCGCTCATAACCCGCACGGTGCCCGCGCGCTCGCACACGCCATCGCAGATCTCGAGGACCGGACCTCAAGACCGCTTTATCTTGTGTGCGGCATGCTGCAGACCAAGGACGCTGCCGGGTATTTCCAGGCCTTCAAGGGTCTCGCTCGCTGCGTGACGACAGTAGCCATTCCAGGTGATCCCCTGACCCAGGGGGCAGGCCAGCTCTACGACGCAGCCCTGTCGGCCGGCCTTGAGGCCTATCCGGCAACATCGCTTGAGGATGCCCTCATGCAGATCGAGGGACGCCATGCGCTCTCGAACGCAGCAGCCGCCCCTCGGATCGTGATCTGCGGCTCACTGCACCTCGCCGGTGCCGTGCTCCGCGAAAATGGCTGATCAGATCGTCTGCTCGATCCACTCCTTGATCTTCTGCTTGGGCATCGCGCCGATCTTGGTTGCGGCCACCTGGCCACCCTTGAAGATCATCAGCGTTGGAATACCGCGCACGCCATACTTGCCAGGCACGCCGGGGTTCTCATCGATATTCAGCTTCACGATCTCAATCTTGCCGCCGAGCTCCTTGGCAAGCTCCTCGATGGCGGGGCTGATCTGCCGGCAGGGACCGCACCACTCGGCCCAGAAATCGACCAGCACAGGCTTGGAAGCGCCCAACACGTCGCGATCGAAGCTTGCATCAGTCACCTTTGCAGACATCAGGTAATCCCCCCTGGAAAATGATCAATTCCCGCCAATCTAGGAACCCGCCCCGACAGGGTCAAGCACACGCTCGCAGGCCTCAACCAACTCGAGCGGAAGAAGGGTCAGTCGGGTGGTCGCAGTCCAGAGGATTCCGCAGGAAACAGGCTTGCCCGGATAAAGCCCTTCCAGCGCACGCCGGTAAAGGGCCAGTTGCCGGATATAGGCGGGCCGAATGCCTGCCATATCGGTGGGAACAACCCGATCGGTCTTGAATTCGACAACCAGCACATCCGTGTCTCGGACGACAACGCGATCCATGCGACCCGGAAAGCGGAACTTCCGTCCCTGCCACAAAACACGCCCCCGCAGCGCTACCTCTCCAAACGAACCCGGACCAAAGAGAAACTGCAGCGACGCATCCTGTCGCACGCGCAACACCTCGGCAACGACGCCAGGCAGCTCGGTGGCCGCGACATGCGGCAGCGCCGCCTCGCGTGCCTTTTGCGCCCACAGGTCGGAACGCGCATCCGCGACAACCTCAAGCGCCCTGTGCACAGCCGTACCAAGATCCAGCGCAGGCGACCGCCCTGCATCGGGAGAACCAACGCCAAGCCGACGCACCGAACGCTCCGACGGCAGGATCTCTGCGTCCGGCCGCTCGACAGGAGCAGGCGTGAACACCCACGCAGGCAGTGCCGCGCCAAGCGAGAGCGGGGCCAGCACCCGCGCAGCGCTTTCCAGCTCTGTGGCCGACGGTATCGAGCCATACCGCAGAACCTGCTGCCCGTCTTCATTCTCGATGGCGAGGGCGCCGATGCGTTGCATGGCCGCCGCGACAAGTTCGTGCCAGTTCCGCTGAGAGCCCCCTCTCTCCTGCCGAAAGCCGCAGACATGCAGCTGATCACGCGGCCGGGTGAGTGCAACATAGAGCAGGCGGCGATATTCGCGCATGCGCTCTTCGCGCCCGGCCTCGCGCGCCGTGCGTCGGACAGCCTCATCCCAGGCAGTCTCGACCTTCCAGAGCGGCGTGTCCCCTGCCTGCAGCAAGGTGGCGTCGTGCCGGCCATGCTCCGGGGTTGTAAACGTATCGGGCAGGATGACGATCGGCGCCTCGAGCCCCTTCGATCCATGCACCGTCAGAACCCGCACCGCCCCATCGCTGCGGTCCTGGTCACGCTTGATCTCGGTGTCCGAGCGCTCGACAGCGTGCAGGAAGCCCTCGAGCGAGGGTGTGTGCATGCGTCCGAAGTCCAGCGCCGCTGACATGAACTCCTCGATTGGGTCCGCCGCATCCAGACCCAGCCGCTGCATGAGCCGCGTCCAGCCGTCCAGCGGCCCGAGGATCGTCGCATAGAATTCATAGGGCTGCACATGATCAGCCATCGCGTGAAGTCGCTGCAGGAACGCATGAACGGTCTGCCAGAGCGGATCCTGCGCCCGCGCCTGCAGCACGCTCCAGAGCGACGTCTTGTCGCCCCGCCCATGAGCCAGCGCGAACAGATCCTCCTCGCTGACCCCGCAACAAGGACCACGCAGGACGGTCGCAAGCGTCAGGTCATCGCCGGGCAACAGGGCAAAGCGGCCCAGCGCTACAAGGTCCATGACGGCGATATGCTCGGCCAGCACCAGCCGGTCCGCGCCTGCTACCGGAATGCCCAGACGCTTGAGCTGTCGAATGATCTCGGTCGACAACTGGCCCCGCTTGCGCACCAGGATCATCACATCACCCGGCGTCACGGCGCGCAGAGCCTTCGTCTCCTTGTCGTGAACCGGGATCTGCTCGGCGATCCAAGACTTGATGCGCCGTGCAATCCGAACCGCAAGCACAACGGCAGGATGATCGGCACCCACCCGATCGCGCGGCGCGTCCCACGCGATGGTCTCGCTTCGGGTCGGAGGCTCTTCCAGAGGCCACAGCTCGACGAGGCCCTGAATATCTCTCCGGCTCGCCTTGTGATCCTGCGCAATGTGTTCGAGCAGCACACCGTCGGCAGCCTCCGGATCCCGGAACACCTCGTCGACCAGCTCCAGAATGGCAGGCGCTGATCGGAAGGAATGCGTCAGCTGCACATGATCAAATATCGAGGTATCACCACCGGCAAGGGCATGGACCAGCCGCTGCGATGTGACAAACTCGATCGGTCGTGCGCCCTGGAAGGACATGATCGACTGCTTGATGTCGCCCACGGCGAACACGGTGCGCACCGGCGATTGCCACGACCGCTCGGCCCCCACGCCGGCAAAGAACTCGGCAGCGATCGACCGTACCACGGCCCACTGGCTCGGGCTCGTGTCCTGGGCCTCGTCGATCAGCACATGATCGATGCCGCCATCGAGCTTGTAGAGCACCCATTGCGCACCCGGGCTCTTGAACAGGGCCGCAGCGCGCGCAATCAGGTCGTCATAGTCGAGCGCTGCCCGAAAGGATTTAAGCGTGCGATATACCCGCAGGATCTCGCCCGCCAGCAGAAGAAGATGCCCCGTATGCGTGGCAATGCGTAGCGCATTTCGCCGCTGGCGCACCCGGACAGCAATCTCGGCCAGCGTCTCAAGCTGTGTCTCCACGCCGGGATCGATCTTGAAGACGGCCTTGGTTGCGAGCGTCTTCGTGACCTCTCCCTTCAGTGTGAGCAGGCTCTCGAGCAGGGCCAGTAAACGCTCGGGACCTGGAGTGGCGCTATAGGCGGCAAACACGCTGGCCTTCGCCTGGTCCCTCCCGCTGCCCTGCGCAAGGGCACTGGCAACGCGACCGGCCACGCTGGCTGGAACATCCTGCATGGCATGACGCAGCAGGACATCCTCATTTGCAAAGGAACCGACACCAAGGCTGGACCGAAGCGCCGCATCAAGCCCGTGGCGCCCATGCGTCTCGAGAAAGGGCTGCACCACGGACCGTTCGCTGATGACGTCACGCAGCAGCGTGTCAAACTGTCCCTCTCCGGCAAATTCGGTCAGCGCCCGCACGGCCGCGAGCAACCCCTTGTCGCCGGCGAGCCCCTCGCGCAGCACCCTGTCGCGCGCATCCGCCAGCAGCTCGTCGGTCGACGCCTCATCCAGCACGGTGAACGCAGGCGCGACACCCGACTCCAGCGGAAAGCGCTTGAGCAACCCCTGGCAGAAGGAATGAATGGTCTGGATCTGCAACCCGCCCGGCGACTCAAGGGCATCGGCAAACAGCCGCCGCGCTAGCGCAACCCTTTCATCGTCAGGCGCCACACCGGACAACTCGAACAGCGCCATCTGCAGGGCATCGTCGGGCAGCAGGGTCCAGCGGCCAAGCTGCTCGAACAGGCGCACCGACATTTCAGCAGCCGCAGCCTTGGTGAAGGTCAGGCACAGGAGCCGATGAGGCGGACAACCCTCCAGCAGCAACCTCGCTATGCGGTTGACCAGAACATGCGTCTTGCCCGAACCCGCATTGGCCGTCACCCAGGCCGATAGCGAAGGCATGGTGGCGCGACGCTGCCGCTCTGTTGCCTCTGCGCTCATTCGCCTCCCCCCGAACTCCACTCCTTCACGCGCGCAAGATGGTCATAGTCACCCGGCTGTTTCATGAGCAGCACATGCGGCTTGGAGAGGTAAGGCATGTCCGGCGCATCGAACATCGCGACTAAGTTCTTGAACCGGTCCAGCGCATCATCGACGCCCTGTTCCAGGGACATCTCGCCAAAACCGATCTCGGTATCCTCACCTCCCTCGCCCGAGCCCGTGAGGCTGACATAGACCAGACCATCGACGCGACTGGCCTCCAGACCCTCGAAGCCACCGGCCATCGCGATCGCGGCCTCCAGCGTCAGTTGCGGCGAGAAACCACGCTCGACTTCTGCCTTGCTCGGAACGCGCCCCGTCTTGTAGTCGCAGATGCGAATGGCACCATCGGGCAGGACCTCGATCCGGTCCACCTTCGCCGCCAAGGTGAAGTGCCCCGCCGGCGCAGCAAAAGTGACCTCACCCTTGCGCTCAGCCATGACACGCAGAAGACCGGCCCGCCGCTTTTCTTCCCACGCAAGAAACCAGTGGGCCGATCGCTCGAAACGCGGCCACCAGATGGCCTGCACGACCGGAAGCTCGAGCAGCGAACCAAAAGCCTTGCGCCCATGAGCAAGCATGGCCTCGACCGCCTCAGCGTGCGGCGGCAGCGAGCCGGGATAATCACGGACGAAGTTTTCCAGTGCGGCATGGATCGCCGTTCCACGGTCGGCAGCCCCGGGCGCCTCGTCCACCGGCTTAAGGCGCTTGAGCCCCAGGATAGCCTTGGCATAAAGGGCGTAGGGATCGCGCAGCCATCGCTCGACATCTGTCACATAAAGCTTGCGCGGCCGTGCGGAGACCGGCGGTACCGGTGCCGGCGCGCCAACAGGTTTTGCAACAGCCACAGGACGATCGATTTGCCGCGCAATCTCGACAAGCCGGCTGTCGACAAATTGTGCTGAGAGCCCAGCCCCTTCGACCAGTGTCGCGATGCGTGTCAGCCAGCGTGACGGCGTCGTAGGCGCGCCGCCCTCCTTGGCAGAGCGCGACAGGATGACCATCGGCGACGCTGCCGCCTGCGCAAAATCATGAGCCGACAGACCAATGCGCCGCTCGGGTTGGCTGATCGAAAGGTCTCGCCGCATCGGGCGATTGAGCCACGGCCCGGGATCCGTCACCGGAGGCCATTTGCCCTCGTTCAGCCCGCCCAGCACAACCAGGTCGCTCTGCAGCAAGCGCGCCTCAAGCGGACCAAGGATCGATAGTCGCGGATGCAAGCCTGCCGTCGGGCGAACAGCCACCTGGTCCATCAGGGCCCGGATGAACGCGGCATAATCTGCAGCTCCCATATGCAGGCCAAGACCGCTGCAGGCAGCAAGCGCCTCATCAAAGAGCACAAAGGCAGCCTCGCCCGCCTCGCCGCGCCAGACCGCGATGTCGCCGGCATCGTTGCCTGACGAAACGTTCTCAGCCGAGATGCGATGCTGCTCCAGAAGATCCTCAAGCGAGGCCGCACCCGGTGCTACAAGCGAATCAAACGTACCCAGCGCCCGATCAAGCGCTACCACCAGCGCCCGAGCAGGATCCTCATCTTCAAGCTCGGCCAGAAGGCCCTTGATCCCGCCAGCCGGGCGCGGTCCCCGCAGATGCGGCACCTCGAGCACCGAGGTCAACTGCCGGACCACTGCACGGTCTTTGAAACCCAGGAGGCATCGCGGATGCTTAAGCAGCGAAAGCAGCGGCACGGGCGCGAAGCTTTCGGCGGCAAGATCCGCAATGAGGCAGAGAAGGCGACCAGACTCGGTCTGCGACAGCGGAGTTCCCGCGGAATCATCGATGGAAATATTCCATCGCTTCAACTCGCTGGCAACGCGCCGCGCCAGGTTTCGGTCCGGCGTGACAAGTGCCGCCGTCCGGCCCGGGGTTTCGACAGCCTCCCGCAGCGCACAGGCGATCGCCAGGGCTTCCTCGGCTGGCGAACGCGCGACAAGATAGGACAACCCATTGAGGGCACGCTGCAGACTGTCACGCCCCGTCTCGACATAGGCCCGCCACGCGACGGTGGTTGACGCAGGCCGCATCGCCTCCGAAATCAGTCGGACACGGTCTGCACGCGGTCGCGCATCCGTCCATGCGCGCACCTGGTCCCGCGTCACCTCGAACCTGCGCAACAGTTGAGCCATCCCATGCTGAGGATGGTTTGGAGAAAGCGCATCCCACGATGCAGCATCCAGTTCGAGGTCAAGTCCCGGCAGGACCACAGCACCCTGCTCCAGCCTCGAGATAGCGTGCAGCAATTCAGCCGTTGCAGGAACGCTGCCAGTCGAACCGGCAGCAATCACGGGATGAGCTGGCGGGGTCTCAAGCCAGAGCCGCGCGACCAGGCGCAGGCTTGCATCACGGTGCGCGGCCGGATCGGACTTTTTCTCGGCACAAAGGATCGCTGGCCATGACGTTGCAAGGATATCGAGGAATGCAACCGTCT
>JBEIFU010000043.1:0-14666 GCA_040382295.1 Alphaproteobacteria bacterium | reverse complement strand
GGGCGCACTGTGTGTCGCAGCCGCGATCAGTCCGGCAAATGCCGGCAGCAGTGAAGGTTGGTATCTGGGCCTGGAGGCCGGCGCGAACTGGGTCGATGACTGGGGTACGCTTGCCACCGTGCGCGGTGGCGGTACAACGCCGTCCGAGGCAGGCTTCGACACGGGTTGGACGGCTCTCGGCACGGTTGGATATTCCTTCCCAGGCAGCTGGCGCACCGAGCTTGAGCTTGGCTTCCGCGAGAACGTGCTGGCCCAGACAACGCCCGGCGCGCTCCTCTGGGACGAGGGGCGGCTGCGCGAAATGACCGCCATGGCGAATGTCCTCTACGACCTCGACATCAGCGAGCGCCTGTTCCTCTCGCTGGGCGCAGGGGCCGGTGCCGACCACGCCGAGGTCAGCGACCGGCGCGCCGGCGCCGCTTATGACGACGAGACATGGCGCCTCGCCTACCAGGGCCTTGCCGGCGTGAACTATTCCATCGGCAGCCGGACCACCGCCTTCCTGAACTATCGCTACCTGCGCGTCGACAGCCCCTCCTTCGACATGCGCCAGCAATATGCCGGCACGACGGCCGGGCTCCAGCCCTACGGGCTCGAGGGCGATGACTTCGTCAAGCACGCGGTGACCGCGGGGCTTCGTTACGCCCTGACCTCGCCCGGACCCGCGATGGCCGAGACGCCGGCGCCCATGACGCCGCCACCGATGGAACCTGCGCCCCTCGCCCGGCAGTTCATCGTCTTCTTCGGCTTCAACAAATACAACCTGACCTCGGCCGGGCAGCGGGTTGTCGAGGAAGCCGTCCGCGCTGCCAAGGAAACCGGAAGCGCAACCGTCCTGATCACGGGCCACACCGATACGGTGGGGTCGCCGGACTATAATCAGCGCCTCTCGATGCGCCGCGCCAACGCGGTCAAATCCGAGATGGTCCGCCTGGGGGTCCCCGTCGCTGCTATTTCTGCGACAGGCAAGGGAGAACTGGAACTTCTGGTTCAGACCGACGACAACGTGAAAGAGCCCCAGAACCGTCGCGCAGCGATTGACGTTAACTAATCTCCGGGCTCGAAACGGCCCCTTCTTCCCATGGGCAGCCCTGCGGGGCTGCCCATGGCATTTCAGGCACAGTTGGAACTCAAATTACTGCACGATGAGTTCTGGAATTGACCTGCATCCCGGTTTGGCGGCCTTTTTAGGGCATTAAGCCATCCTGTCGGTCCGTATCCCCGCGGCCATGCAGGCGCTTGGGAGGACATTCATGCTCAAGAACTCGTTGCTGGCATCGGCGCTCGCGCTGTCGGCCTACACGCTGTCGACCACAGCCGAAGCAGGGCACAAACACCAGGGCTGGTACGTCGGGCTCGAGGTGGGCGCCACGTGGATCATGGATGCGGACATCGCCGCGCCGCTCGTCGTCCCGCCCGTCGAGGCAGGGTTCGACACGGGCCTCGCCCTGTTCGGTGAGATTGGGTACCGCTGGGAAAACAACTGGCGCGTCGCCTTCGAAGTCGGTCGGCGAGACAACGACTCCAATTGTTTCAAGGTCGGCGCCGCCTGCGTTCCCAACATCCTTACCGGCGTCACCCAGGTCAGCCAGATGGTGAACGTGGTCCACGATGTGCCGCTGGCCGAAGACACCACCTTCTCTGTGGGCCTTGGCGTCGGCGGCACCTATTTTGACGTCGATGGCGCTGGCTGGGCAGATGACGGCAGCTACGCGTTCGCGGCCCAGGCACTGTTCCAGATGTCCCAGGCGCTGACGGACGACGTCGACCTTGTCCTGTCCTACAGGTTCATGACCCTCGACGATCCGGGCCTGCGTCACGTCACCTATGGCCCCCTCGATGTCGAAACGGAAACCCATACGGTGTCCATCGGCCTGAGCTTCGACCTGCATGCCGATGCACCCGTGGCACCGGTCGTGGCGTCCGCGCCGCCCCCGGCAGCGCCAGCCCCTGCCCCGCGGCAGTTCATCGTCTTCTTCGGCTACAACAAGTTCAACCTGACGCGCGAGGGCCAGGACATCGTCCGCGAGGCTGCAGCCTCGGCCATGCAGCAGGGCTTCGTGACCATCCTGGTCACCGGCCACACCGACACTTCGGGATCAAGCAGCTACAACAAGGCACTTTCCGAGCGCCGGGCAGAAAGCGTCCGCAAGGCTTTGATCGCGCAGGGCATCCCCGCAGCCGGGATCGAGACAACCGGCAAGGGCGAGACCATCCTCGCCGTGCAGACCGCAGACCGCGAGAAAGAGCCGCGCAACCGCAGGGCTGAGATCAACCTGAACTAGGACAAAGTCCCAAGGGCGCCCCGGAGACGAGCGCCCTTGGGTCCACCAGAGTGTTCTAGGGCGCGGCAGGAGCAGGCGGCTGAGGCTTCATGCGGGGCAGCGGCACCAGCCGACCGCCAGACGCAGCGGTCACAATCGAGGGCAGGTCGCAGGTGTCCTGACCGTGCCGGTTGGCCGACGGCTCGCCCGTCACAAACTGCACCAGCTGAACCTTTTCCGGGCCAAGCAGCTTGTCATACAGGCTCGTGGTGTAGTTGCAGAACTCGGTGATATTGGCGAGGCTGCGTTGCGAGACCTCGTTGGCCGTACGCGACTTGTAATCCTCCAGCCTTGATTCACGTGCAAAATGCGCCATCAGGGTCCGGTGCGCCGACATGAGGTCCGAACGGTAGGCCGTGACGAAATCATTGTAGCGCGGCGTCAGCTTGCAGGAGAGGGCGCCGACGACGAGTTCCGTCTGCAGCATCCGCATCTGGAACGCGGCCAGGACCTTGCCCTTGACGCATCTGACCTTCGAACTGCCCCCGGCTGAGGCAAACGCAGGGCCTGCGGGAAGCGCAAGAGCCGCGATCAACAGCGAGATCTGTACAATTTTCATGGGTACTCCTTGATCCCGACTCAGGTAACACAGTCGCGGCGGGAAGCGAAAGAGATCGTGCCGTCTGCCGCGACAAGATTTTCATGGCGCCTGCCCAGCGTCGCGGGCACCCAGCCCTCGGGCCTGATGTTTCTGGCGGGTACCCGACTGGCGTATAGTGGCAGAATCAGGAGGGACAGGATGAGACTGACCATCGCCATGGCTGCCGTGTTGCTTTTGCTGGCCCTGCCCCGCAGCGCTGAGGGGGCGACTTGGAGAGACGTGGATCCGGAAGACCTTGTTGTCATGGACACGGCCTATGGCCGGGTGCTCTTCGAGCTTTCGCCGAAATTCGCCCCGGCCCATGCCAAACGGTTCCGCGACCTGGTCCGGGCCCGTTTCTACGATGGCAAGTCCTTCTACCGGGTCATCGACGGGTTCGTCGCCCAAGGCGGGATCGGTGAAGGCGATGACAAGAAACTCGCCGAATGGCCCGCGCTGAAGGCCGAGTTCGATCGCAATGTCGGTCTCGACCTCAACTTTGTCCCATTGGGATCACCCGACCTCTTCGCCGACCGGGTAGGACATGTCGACGGATTTCCCGTTGGCCAGAGCGTCAAGGCCAAGCGGGTCTGGCTGCTCCACTGTCCTGGCGCGCTGGCGATGGCACGAGACAGCGATCCCGACACCGGTGCGACCGAGTTCTACGTGCCAATCGGGCACGCCACGCGCAGGCTCGATCGCAACCTGACGATATTCGGACGGGTGCTCAGCGGTATGATGCACCTGCAGAAGCTCAATCGCGGGGATCCGAAAGTCGAGAGTGGCGTCATCCAGGATCCGGCAAAGCGCGATGCCATCATCCGGGCGCAGGTCGCAGCAGACATGCCGGACGCCGAGCGTCCGGTGGTCCAGGTCATGGATCCCCAATCGAAAGCATTCGCGGAATTCAAGGCACAGCGAAAAAACCCGGCCCCTGACTTTTACAGGCGCGTGGCGCCGAACCTCGACATCTGCAGCTTCAATGCGCCCGTTCGCATGAATGGCGAGATCAAGCCGGAATAATCAGCCGCGTCAGCGTCGATCAGTCGCCACCCATGATCATGCGACGCTCCTTGGCATCGTAACCCTCGCTTGCCGCGCGTTCAGGCGCCAGCAGGCTAACGGCAACGCCGACGGCAAAGCCCAGCGGTATCGTGACCAGGGCCGGATTCTTCAGCGGAAACAGGGCGGTCTCTGCGCCCATCAGATCAACCATGATCGTCGGCGACAGGCCGATCAGCACCAGGCTCGCAGCTGTGCCCGCCGCCATGGACCAGACAGCTCCACGCGTCGTAAAGCCGCGCCAGAAGATCGAGAGCACAAGGGCCGGGAAATTGCCGGACGCCGCAACCGCAAAGGCAAGGCCAACCATGAACGCCACGTTCTGCCCTTTGAAGAGTATGCCGAGCAGGATCGCCACCACACCAAGGACAACAGTCGCAAAGCGGGCAACGCGCAGCTGCTCGGCATGGGGCGCGCTGCCTTTCCTGTAGACCGACACCCACAGGTCATGGCTGAGCGCAGCCGCACCCGAAAGCGTCAGCCCCGCAACCACGGCGAGGATCGTCGCAAAGGCCACGGCAGCAATGAAACCGAGCAGGCCTGTGCCGCCCAGGACCTCGGCCAGAAGGGGCGCTGCCATGTTGCCCCCCGCATCGACGGCGAGGATGGCCTCACGCCCGACAAGCACCATGGCACCAAAACCCAGGACAAAGGTCATGAGATAGAACGCACCGATCAGCCCCGTTGCCCAGAATACCGACTGCCGGGCAGCCCGCGCATCGGGAACCGTGTAGAAGCGCATCAGGATGTGCGGCAGGCCTGCGGTCCCGAACATCAGCGCAAGTCCCAGCGAGATCGCGTCCCACGGATTGGAAACCTGCTTGCCCGGAGCAAGGACCTCCTGCCCGTAGATATCGGCAGCCTTTGAGAACAGCTCGACCGGATTGAAGCCGAACTGGGCGAGCGTCAGCACCGTCAGCAGCGCGGTCCCGCCCAGCAGCAGGACCGCCTTGACGATCTGCACCCAGGTCGTCGCAATCATGCCGCCGAACAGCACATAGGCCAGCATCACGATGCCCACGAGGACGACCGCAAGCTCGTAGGACACCCCGAACATCAGCTTGATGAGGTTGCCGGCACCCACCATCTGCGCGATCAGATAGAATGAAACGACGGCAAGGGTCCCGGTCGCCGCAGCGATGCGCACGGGAACCTGCTGCAGGCGGAAGCTCACGACATCTGCGAATGTATACTTGCCGAGGTTGCGCAGGGGTTCGGCAATGAGAAACAGCACCACGGGCCAGCCGACCAGCCATCCGGTCGAATAGATCAGGCCATCAAAGCCCGAGAGGGAAACAAGGCCCGCGATGCCGAGGAAACTCGCGGCGCTCATGTAGTCGCCCGCCAGCGCAAAGCCGTTTTGCCTGCCGGAGATCGAGCGGCCGGCGGCGAAGAACTCCTCGGTCGTGCGGGTGCGACGCGCGGCCCACCAGGTGATCGCCAGCGTCGCAGCCACGAAGACCAGGAAAAGGCCGATGGCCGTCAGGTTGGGTTCGCCGAGGGAGGTTGCCGGGACGTGCGGGCTCACGGGCGCTGCTCCCTGCCTGCAATCATCGACAGGCTTCTGTCGAACGTTCGATTGGCCCAGGCGACATAGACCCAGGTCGTCATCCACGCGCCGACAATCACGAAAGCGCCCCAGAGAATACCCCAGGTCAGGCCTGGAACGATCTCGACCGCCATGGCCTGACGGGCAAAGGCGACAGCAAGGATGAAGCCGAAGTAAAGCACAAACACCGCAAGGCTGAGGGCGATGGCGATACGCCAGCGCGCGCGGGCGAGTGACTGGATTTCCTGATGCATGACAAGCCTGTCCGTTGTCGATTTGCTCTGTGCGGGGACAGGCTAGCACACGCCACGCCCCCCACGTGCAAGCCAATTGCCCCCCACTTCATCATGCACTGCACCATCGCGGAAGCCAGGCAGCTTCCCCCGTTGATCCATGTCAAGGAGAAGGCACCCCTCCTCTCCATAGTGTGACCGTCAGGTTCATGCAGAGGGACAAGGCGGCCCTTTTGGCGTCATGGAACATGTGCAGATCCAGATATTGAAGCGGATCCGGCTCTTCGAGCGGTTGCCGGACAATACCGTCGCGCGTCTCGCTGGCATGGCGCGCATGCAGCACCTTGCGGCCGGCGACATGTTGTTCGGAGAAGGCAGCCCCGCGCTCTTGTTCCATTCCCTGCTGGACGGCAGCGCCGTGCTAACCAGCGGCACGTGCGGAGAGGAGTCCGTACTCGAGTTCGTCGGCAGTGGAGACAGTTTCCTGCTTCCATCAGTCCTGCTCGGCGCACCCTATCCCGTGAGCGCCCGCATGAGCACAGCCGGCCAGGTGCTCACCCTTCCCGCACGAACATTCCTGCAGCTTGTCGCACGCGATACGGCGCTTGCACGGCACTGCGCGCAGGCAGTGGCACAGCACTGGAGCCTGCTGCTCGCGCAGGTCAAGCAGATCAAGACCCAGGGAGCGGCAGAGCGCTTGGCACACTTTCTCCTGAGCCACGTCACGACGACCATGGGTCCCGCGGCGCTCACGCTGCCGGGCATGAAGAAGCAGGTCGCAACCCGGCTCGGCATCAAGCCCGAGACATTGTCGCGCAGCCTGCGCAAGCTGCGGGCGTTTGGCGTCGAAGCCAGTGGCGACATGATCCGCATCCGTTCGGTCGAGCGCCTGCAGACATTGCTGGAGGGCGCGGGGCCCATGAGGGCCCATGGCCTGTCGTCTGAAAATGTCCCCTGAAAGCCGGCGCGCGAGCTGCGGACGCGAAACATTTTCGTGAAGTGGCACATCCACACCCCGCAATCGCAGGTTTTCTGCGATTTTTACGCAATACAAGACTTCTCGAGAGACCCCGTCGGACCGGGCAACCGCGTTGCGAAACCGCTGCGGCGGTCATATTCTTCCGCCCATTCCAAGAGGCCCCTGCCCTATCAGTCCAGTCAAGGAGCACACGTGATTAGAACCCTTTTCAAAGCCATGGTTGCAGTCGTCGCATTGACCTGCGCCAGCGTTGCCGTGGCCGCACCGCCGCCGGAGGTCTTCGGGACCCTGCCGGTCGTCCAGAGCGTCGGGATTTCGCCCTCGGGCAAATACTTCGCGGTCGTGATGAACCTGAATGGACAGCCCTCGGTGCGCACCTTCGACGCCGAGACCCTGCAGCAGATCGGCGGCATCGCAACCGCTAAGCAGCAGGTGATCCAGGGAATGCGATGGCAATCCGATGACCGGCTGATCCTGACCGTCGTTGAAGTCGTGAAGATCGACGAAGACGTCACCCGCGACACCAGCGAATTCGGTGGCACCAATGTCTGCCGCTTCATGTCGATCAGCCGCGATGGCAAGAATGTCGTGCAGATCCAGCCGCCGGGAGCTCTCCGCAATGCGAGCCTCTCGTGCAATTGGGTCGGCTGGGGTCCCGAGCCCAACACGGTGCTCATCCAGTCCGGCGTGCTTGGCGGTTCAGGCTTGAGCAGCCGCAGCCAGACCAGAGTTGATGTGAAGCCGATCATCGTCAACACGCTGACGGGTGACGCGCGCGTGGTCGACGAGGTCGGCTCGCGCGGTACCTTCAACTGGCGCGCGGACCGGACAGGTGCGATCCGCCTGCGCTCGGACTTCGTCACCGGCAACGAAATCATCTACGCCCGGCTCAAGGGTGCCACCGACTGGCGTGAAGTTCACCGCCAGCCGCTGCGCAGCTTCGAGGTTGAATCCTCGGGCAGCCTGCAGGGAACGATTGTCCCGCTCGGCTTCGCCGAGGACCTCGACAAGATCTACGTGCGCTACTGGCCCGGCGATCGCTCTGCGGTCGGCTTGATGGACCTGCGAACCTCGCAGATCTCGATGGTCCACAGCGATCCCAAGTATGATGTCGCCGGCCCGATCGGGCTGGGCGAAGGCGTGGTCGGCGTCTTTGTTGATCGCGACTATCCAACCCAGATCTTCTTCAACCAGCAGGCAAAGACCGTGCAGGCCTCGATCCAGGCAAGCTTCCCTGGAAACCGGACGCGCATCGTCGGCGCTTCAGAAGATTTCAAGCGGGTGGCGGTCTACGTCGAAGGTCCGGCAGCGCCAGGTGGCGCTTTCCAGATCCTCGATACCGTCAAGAACGAGGCATCCACGATCAGCCGCGCCTATCCATCGCTCGAACTCGCCTCGACCGGAGAGCAGAGCTACATCACGTACACCGCGCGTGACGGGATGAAGATCGACGCCTACCTGACGATGCCGCGCGGCACGTCGGGCAAGGGCCTGCCGGCGGTGATCCTGCCGCACGGCGGACCGCAGGCGCGCGACAGCGGCGGCTTCGACTGGCTGCCCCAGTTCTTCGCCAGCCGCGGCTACGTTGTTCTCCAGCCGCAGTTCCGTGGCTCCGACGGGTTCGGCACGCAATTCGCCCTCGCCGGTCGTCGCCAGTGGGGCCGCAAGATGCAGGACGACGTCACCGACGGCGTCAAGCACCTGGTCGGCAATGGCACCATCGATCCGAACCGGGTCTGCATCATGGGCTGGTCCTATGGTGGCTATGCAGCGCTTGCAGGCGCCACCCTGACCCCGGAGCTCTACCGCTGCGTCATCGCAGGCGCGGGGGTGAGCGACTTGATCGAAATACTCCTGTGGTCGCGCGAGTATGCCGGTGGCCGTGAAGGATCGATCCGCTACTGGCGCCTGCACATCGGCGATCCAACAGCCGACAAGGCCAGCATCGAAGCGATATCGCCCGTCAGGCATGTCGACAAGGTGCGCGCGCCCGTCCTGCTGATCCACGGTGAACTCGATACGGTCGTGCCCATCAAGCAGAGCGAGATCTTTGCCGACGCCCTCAAGGCTGCGGGCAAGCCCTATGAGTTCTCGCGTCTGGCCAACGAGAACCACAACATCACCTTCCAGTCGACGCGCATCAAGACGCTTCAGGCCATGGATGCGTTCCTCGCAAAGCATAACCCGGCCCGCTAGACCCGGGCTGGTTGTTCCTTCATGATGACAGATGGCCCCCGCGAGCGGGGGCCATCTTCGTTTGAGGCAGCTAACCGCCATGGCTCACGCCTTCGATCTTGCCGTCGTTGGACTGGGCGCCGTCGGGGGCTCAGCCCTTCTGTCGGCGGTTCGCGCGGGCGCCTGCGCCATCGGCTTCGACCGCTTCGCCCCTCCCCATGCGATGGGATCCACCCACGGCGAGACACGCATCGTTCGAGCAGCCATTGGCGAGGGAACGGTCTATTCGCCATTCGCGTTGCGCAATTTCGAACTGACCGACCGGCTGGCGACCGAAACGGGCGAAACCCTGGTCAATCGCTGTGGTCTGCTGCTGCTGGGCGGCGGCTTGCCACATTCTTCGCATGCACCTGCAGGCTTCGTGGAGACCACGCTGGAAGCAGCCCGGCTGCATTCCATCCCGCATGAGGTTCTGCCCGATCACGAGGTTCGCAAGCGCTTCCCCGCTTATGGCACCTTTGAAGGTCCCAGCGCCTATTACGAGCCCGGTGCTGGCATGGGCTATCCGGAACGGGTCGTGGCAGCCCAGATTTCGCGCGCACGCGCCCTGGGCGCCACGGTGCACCTCGACACGCAGGTCCTCGGGTTTGCAGCGAAGGGCAGCGGCATCATCCTGCACACGACCGCAGGAACTTTTAGCGCCGCGCAAGCCATCCTCTCGGCTGGCGCCTGGACGCCCGGCCTTCTTCCGCCTGCCCTTGCCCGGCATCTGACGGTCACGCGCCAGACGCTGCACTGGTTCGAAGCTCCGCGAGACGCCAGCGCCTTCGAGCCGGCGCGCATGCCCGTGTTCATCTGGAACGATCTCTACGGCTTTCCCATCGCCTCACCCGGCGGCGGCGTGAAAGTGGCCACCGAGAACATGACAGCCCGTTTCGATCCCGACGCGACGCGGCGGCCCGTGGATGCGGAGGATAGGGCCACCATCCTGCCGCGTGTGCGCGCCGCATTCCCGCAGCTTGGCGCCCATCTGCGGGGGGCGACATGTCTGTACACGGCAACCCCGGACTCGCATTTCTGGATCGCTCCCCATCCGGACGTGGCGCATCTGACAGTCGTTTCCTCGTGTTCTGGCCACGGGTTCAAGCATGCTGCCGCACTGGGCGAGGCCGTTGCAGGCGAGGCCATGGGCTTCACAGCAACGCCCCTGCCTGCAGCATGGCGAAAATTGGCAGGCTGAAACGACATCCCACTGCAGAGTTGCCCGAAAACGACTGTCGCAATTCGGGGATAAAGTCATAATCCGGCCATTCACACTCCACGGTAGCCATCCGATGCAAAAATTTGTCCTCGCACTGCTGCTCGCCTTTTTCGTGTCCGCATGTGCCACCGTTTCCCCGCAGCCCGAACCAGCCGATGAAAGGCGCACAGTCCTCCTTATCTCTATCGACGGCTTCCGCGCCGATTACATCGACCGGGGTGTGACGCCGGTTCTGTCAAAGCTCGCAAAGGAAGGGGTGCAAGCCAAGGCGCTCAGGCCGGTCTTTCCGACTGTCACCTTCCCCAACCACTACTCGATCGTGACGGGACTGCGGCCCGATCAGCATGGCATCGCGAACAACAGCATGACGGATCCGGCCATCCCGGGTGACGTGTTCCGCCTCAGCGACCGCAAGGTCCTGGCCGACCCGCGATGGTGGAACGGTGGCGAGCCAATCTGGGTCACGGCTGAAAAGGCGGGGCTGCCAACCGCAACCCTGTTCTGGCCTGGCAGCGAAGTCGAGATCCGGGGCCAGCGTCCCGGAACCTGGCTGCCCTATGATGAACCGATGCCCTACGCAAAGCGCGTCGAGACCGTGCTGGGGTGGCTTGAGCGCCCCGAAAGCCAGCGTCCGCGATTTGTAACCCTCTACTATCACTCCGTCGACAGCGAGGGCCATCGCGGTGGCCCCGACAGCGAGGGCGTGAACAAGGCCCTGGCCGAGGTCGACGCCAGCCTTGGCGAACTGGTGGCCGGGATCAAGGCCCGCAGCCTCGACAGCAAAGTCGACGTGATCATTGTCTCGGACCACGGGATGGCAGAGACGTCCGAGACGCGCACCATCGACATCGAGCGCTACGCAGATCCGAAGTCCGCCCGCATCGAGTGGATGTCACGTCCCTATCTCGCCCTGACGCCAAACGAGACCTTTACGCCGGATGATGCGGCAAGGCTGCTCAAGCGGCACGAGCGTTTCGAATGCTGGCGCAAGGAACAAATTCCTGCACGCCTCGCCTTTGGCAAACACCCGCGCATTCCACCGATCTTCTGCCTCGCCGACAATGGGTGGGTCTTCGTCATCGGGTCGCGCCCCGAGCGTTATCCGCTGTCGGGCGGCGCGCATGGCTATGACCCGGCGCATCCCGACATGGACGGCCTGTTTGTGGCCGCCGGTCCGTCGTTCCGGCGCGCCACCACTCTGCCGCCCTTCGACAATATCCACGTGCATCCGCTGATGATGCATCTGCTCGGCCTCAAGCCCGTCGAGGGGGATGCATCGCTCGAGCCTGTGCGAGGCGCCTTGCGAAAGGGTCCCTGATCGCGTCTGACCGGGCCCTACTCGCCTGCGAAGGGAAACAGAAACTGAAACTCGCCCATGCGGTTCATGCGCCGTGACGCCATTACCGCAGTGAACCCGCAATTGGTGCTCTTCATCGGCAACCACACCCACACGTCGATTGCCGCACATGGCATGCTCGATTTAACCTCGAGCATCTTGGAGGGACCGGGTCCATGTTGAATCGACGAGAGCTTGGCTTCACCGCCAGCGCCGCGGCGCTTGCGGGCTTTGCACTGTCACGACCAGCTTTGGCCGCGGGCGGCAAAGGTGCTGGAACAGACGTGCTGCCGGAAGCCGACCTTGACGGCTTGAGACAGCGGGCACGCTCCCTCGGCATCGAACGTGCAGCAGCGCGCAGCACCGAGGACGAAGACTTCGATGCCTACACACGTCAGCGTGAAGAACTGCTGGACCTGATGGACGCAGCAGGAGAAGCCGCGAGCCGCAGCATCGATCCCGGCGAACGCACAGCCCGGACCGCCCTCGAGACAGAGGGTGGCGCATTGCTTGCGCGTCTGAATGCGATAGAGGCGCAGACCCCGAAGCAGGAAGCCGACCGCCTGTTCAACAGCCGCACCTTGCGCGAGAGCTTCAAATGGTCCGAAGGGATGGCCATGAGCTTCCGCGACCGCTGGCTCGCCTGCGAAGTCACGGACGCCCGCCGCGGACACATCGGACGCGTCGTCGACCGCATCACCGGCCCGACCCGGCGCAGCGCCTACGAGCGGATCGAAGCCGAGGTGGGGACACCATGGTACTTCGTAGGCGTCATCCACAATCTCGAAGGATCGCTGAACATGACGCGACACCTGCACAACGGTGACCCGCTCGCAGCGAAAACCGTGCAGGTTCCAAAGGGCCGCCCGAAGGTCTGGAACCCGCCAAACGATTGGGCATCGAGCGCTATCGATGCCCTAAGCCGCTTCCGGACTGCCGACTGGAAAGAGCGGGGTTGGACGATCGAGTCCATGCTTTGGGGGCTCGAGCGTTTCAATGGCCTGGGATACCGCTATCGCGGCATCCCGTCCCCTTACCTCTGGAGCTTCACCAACCAGTACACCAAGGGCAAATACGTCGCCGACGGCAAATTCGACCCCGAAGCGGTGTCGAAGCAGTGCGGCGCGGCGTGCGTACTCAAGATGATGGTGGAGACGGGAAAGATCCCGGCCATTCCATCGACCTTCGCCTGACCTGACGCGCGGCAGAGCTCTGGCATGCGCCCCCTTCTGACCTTCCTCGGCCTCTCGCTGGTGCTGGGCGTGGCATTTGTCGTGGGCTTGCGTCAGCCGGTGGCCGTTTCGGCGACTGCCGGTGTTTCGGGAGCCCTTCTGTCTGCAGAACGCGTGACCGTCTGGGATCTCGACCCCCTGGCGATTGCGACGGAACCCGTACTGACGCCCCGGACCTGGCGAAAGACCCTGCGCGGCACGATTTCCGGTACCGCCGTGCAGCGACTGATCGCGCTTGCGCAAGAGCGCGCCCCAGCGCCGCCGTCCGATGCCCCTGTGGCCGCCTGCCCCTTCGCGCCGACACTGGGGCTCGAGTTCAGGGGCCCGGCAGGATCCGTCTGGTGGCTGGTTGAACGCGAGGGCGAATGCACGGGGCTGTCAGGCCAGGGCATGCTGGTCGGGCCAGATGATGACGTCAGGCGGGCCGAGGCCCGTCTGTTGCGTCGCGCAACAACCGCTGCCCTGGACGAGATCATGGGAAGCAATGTCATCGAGAATGGGGGGACATGAGATGCAGGGTTTGACACGAGGCGCGCAGCTTCGACGCGTCTGGCTCCTGGTGCTGGTGGCTGTAGCGCTGATGGTGCCGAGAGGGCACGCCGAGACACAGCCGGCCCCCGCTTCGCCCGGGACACTGCATGCCATCCTCGTCGCCGACACGGATGACGCAAAGATCGGCCGCGGCACCAAGGCAAATCTCGACCGCATGACAAGTCTGCTGCGCCAGGCATCGAAAGGCGGCGGCTTTCCACTGACATTGTCAGTTGTCTCCGGAAAGGATTTTTCCTGCCGGGCCATCCTCGCAGCCCTTGAAGGCCTGAAGGCAGGCCCCCAGGACACGGCGCTCTTCTACATCGCCGCGCACGGCTATCGAACAGCAGCCACGGCAACGCGCTTTCCGGACTTTTACTGCATCAAGCCGGGCGACACGCGCGGCACCATCGTCGGTACCGCGCTCGTCGAACAGCGCCTGAAGCAGTCAGGCGCGCGTTTTCGCATCGCCATTGCAGACACCTGCAACGTGACCCTCGGGGGCGACCTGCGCGAGACAGGCACGGGTCGATCACTGACGGATGTCGATCCGAGGGTCTGGAACCGTCTGTTCCAGCGCTATAGCGGCACCATCCTGATGTCGGGTTCGGCGGCCGGCAAGCCGTCATGGTACTTCAACTCCGGTCGACGGGTAGGTGGCATGTTCACCAACCAGTTCTTTGGCGCGTTCGAGAAGACGCTCGATGATGCGGCGCGCAATCCGGAACTGGCGCGCTGGTCAACCATCGTCAATCGGGCGACGGTGCCGATCGTCTACAGCAGCACCGTAGGCCAGGAGCCCCAGGGCGAGCGTCGCGGCCTGAAAGTCGACCCGCTTCCCGTCGTGGCCTCCGGCAACTAGCTGCCTGCCCGGGTGCCCGGATCGCTTACGCGACCCTCGAAGAGCACGGCGCCCGTGCGCTTGTCCTGGACAAAGAGCCAGAACGGCCGATCGAGAACCAGGGTGAAAGGCTCGTCCATGTCCATCGAGCGCGTGGCCACAACGGCCGTCGCCGCTGCGCCCTCAGCGCCCGTCTCGTCAGCCTTGAAGACGACCTTGTGGCTGACCTTGCTGACGGCGATGCGCGTGCGTGTGAAACCTGCATAGCTCGCACGCGGGCTCATGGCACGCTGCAAGCCCGCCGCCGACAAGGCGTCCATCAGGTCTCCCGACCACGCAAGATCGAGCCGCGGCAGCCGCAATGTCCCCCGTGTCGGCGCCAGTGGCCGCGTACGCTGCAATGACAGCCAGGACGCAAGAGCAGTCGCATCTGCGGGCGCCACTGCATCAGCAGGCGGCAGGACGAAGCGCGCCTCGAAACGGTCACCCATGAAGGCAAGCGCCACCGCCTGTACGCCATTGGTGTCGTCATAGGCCATGCGCCCCTGCTGCTCCATCATGGG
>JBEIFU010000042.1:0-14700 GCA_040382295.1 Alphaproteobacteria bacterium | reverse complement strand
TATCCAGCAATGCCATGCGCCTTCACTCCCCATGAGTCCCGGCGCCAGAACCGAATTGGCCGCCGTCAGTCTCGCAAGAATGAGCGGTTTTGCTGAAGGCAAGGTTAAAGTTAGAGGCTTATATTCCTTAATCAGGGACAGCATGAAAAGTCTTAACCAAGCCCCGGTTACAGGCAACTGGATCGCAGCTTCTAGGGAAATTTCGGCTTAATGGATGATACAGGGACAGATTAACAGCCGCAGCCCCACCTTCCATTTTGCGGGTGCTGAAAAGGGCCCGGGGGCGGGTCGAGTGCGGAGCCGCAACGCAAACCGGGCATGGAACCCGCTCCAGATGGGTTCTCATGCCCGGCTGATCATGCAGGGCCAGCCTGCCCAGCGGGAAGGCTGACATCTGCGGGGCAGCCAAAAAGGCTGCGCCAGAGTTTACTTCTTCTTCGCAGCCTTCTTGACGGCGGCCTTCGGCTTAGCAGCAGCCTTCGTCGCGGTCTTCGTCGCGGTCTTCGCTGCAGGCTTCTTCGCCTTCTTCTTCGCTACCATTGGCATGTCAGGAACTCCTTCGTTACGGGGAAAGCGCACCGCGCGCTTCCTGATTGCAACATATTGGTGGCTTTGGACTTTCAACGCAACATCTTGCGCGAACCGAAGTGATGCATGAAAGACACGCCATCACAGAGCATAGATAAACAGCGGTATTCATGAAATCATCAGTACACAGATTAAAAGACTTCGAAGGCGCGGTCAGACCGAAGGCCACCCCGGAATTGAACGAATCAACGCGAATCGCAGTGAAGGCTCAAGCAAACCCCGCCCGGTCGGCGGCACCGTGGACCGAGATCTTTTCACCGGACACATAGCTGTTACGATCCGAGACCAGGAAGCGCACGACATTGGCGATGTCTTCAGGTGCGCAGACATGCCCGAAGGGCGACTGCGCATCGAGATCGTGGATCTGCTGAACGCCACGCGACTTCGCCAAGCGCTGCCCCATATCCGTATCCGTCAGCGGCGGCGCGACAACATTGACACGGATATTGTGGGGTCTTTCCTCCTTGGCCAGCGTGAAGGCCAGAGCCTCCAGGGCAGCCTTCCCCATGGAGTAAGGCGCACCACGGGCTGCGAACCCAAGGGTCGCGACACTCGAGATCATGACGATGTCACCCCGCGGACAGGACCGCATTTGCGGCAGGAAGAGCTTGGAAAGGTAGAATGGACCGAACGCATGAACACCCATGACGCGCAGCAGCTCCGCCGGATCGGTATCAGCAACTGTCATGCCTCGGCTCGCAATGCCGGCGTTGTTGACGAGGATGGAAACCGGCCCCAGGGCGGCCGAGATCGCCCCTGCCATTCGGCTGCACTCTGCCATCGAGTCGACTGATGCTTGCACGGGAAAGGCACGCCGCCCAAGGGCCCTGATTTCGCCTGCGACCCGCTCGGCATCCTCAGCCTCGCGCCGATAATTGACGGCCACATCTGCCCCGTCCGCAGCCAACCCCAGGGCAATCGCCCGCCCGATACCCCGGCTTGCGCCTGTTACCAACGCAATTCTGCCAGCCAAAGACATGCCACCTCCAAACGTTGAAATTGCCGCGTGAAACTTGAACTAAAGACCGATCTCCGGCCCACCCAGCTGGAAAGGCCCCCCTCCACCGCGCGTGACCGGCCCGAGCAGCGCAGCAGCCCTCGGCAACAATTGCTCGGCGAAGAATTGAGCGACGGAAATGCGTGTCGCTAGAAAGGCGCTGTCACTTGCACCGGCACTCATCATGCGCTGAGCCGCGAGGGCGCCACGCGCCAGGTAGAAACCGCCAGCCAGCAAGCCCATCATCTGCAGATAAGGCTGCGAGCCGGGCAGCGCCTCGTATGGTGATGAGCGCATGGCAGCCTGCAGCCACGTTGTCGCCTCCGCGCAGGCGCGATGCGCCTTGGAAATCTCCAACCCGATCGAGGCAAGAACACCATCGCCGCGCGAACAGGCGGCGCATACCTCTTCAACCTCGGCCAGGAAACTGCGTACAGCCTCGCCGCCATCAAGCGCGAGCTTGCGCCCGATCAGGTCGATGGACTGAATACCATTGGTGCCCTCATAAATCGGAGCGATCCGGGCGTCACGAAAATGCTGCGCCACGCCCGTATCCTCGATGAAGCCCATGCCACCATGGACCTGGATGCCCAATGACGTCACCTCGACGGCCATGTCCGTACACCAGGCCTTTGAAATGGGCGTGAGCAACTCTTCTCGCGCTTTTGCAGCGGTGCGCTCCCCGCCCGAACGCCCATGTCGGGCAAGATCAATGGCGATGGCATTGGCAAGACAGATCGCGCGGCCTGCCTCGATCATGGCCTTCTGCGTAAGCAGCATGCGACGCACATCGGCATGGAAGATGATCGGCACCATCTCGCGCGCTTCGTGCTGCAAGCCAAATGGCTTGCCCTGCCGACGCTCGCGCGCATACGCAAGCGATTGCTGGAAGCTGCGCTCGGCGACACCAACGCCCTGCATGCCGATGGCAAGCCTCGCAGAGTTCATCATCGTGAACATCGCGGACATGCCTTTGTTCTCGGCACCGATAAGAAAGGCTGTCGCGCCGCCAGCATCACCAAAGGACATCACGCAGGTGGGTGAGCCGTGAATGCCCAGCTTGCGCTCGAGACCCACACAGCGCACATCGTTGCGCTGACCAGGCGACCCGTCCTGCTTGGGAATGAACTTTGGCACCAGAAACAGGGAGATGCCGCGCGTGCCTGGAGGCGCATCAGGAAGCCTGGCCAGCACCAGGTGCACGATGTTCGAAGCCGCATCGTGTTCACCCCATGTAATGTAGATCTTCGTACCCGTGATGCGATAAGTGCCATCGCCCTGCGCCACCGCCTTTGCCTTCAGCGCACCAACATCCGAACCGGCCTGGGGTTCGGTCAGGTTCATCGTGCCCGACCACGCGCCGCTGACCAGTTTGGGCAGGTAAAGCCGGCGCTGTGCCTCGGACCCGTGTGCGACCAGCGCGTCGATGGCGCCCTGACTTAAGAGGGGACACAAGCCAAACGCCATGCTTGCCCCATTCCACATCTCCTGGACCGCAAGCCCCAGGACGTGTGGCAAGCCCTGTCCACCATGCGCAACCGGGCCCGTCACGCTCCCCCAGCCGCCGGCGACAAATTGCCCATAAGCGTGCCCAAACCCGGTCGGCAGGTGAACCCGTCCATCCTCCAGCCGCGCCCCCTCAACATCGCCAACGCGATTGAGTGGGGCGATGACCTCCCCGGCAAAACGCCCGGCCTCCTCTAGAACGGCGGAAACGGTGTCTTCACCAAAATCGCCAAAGGCCTCATTGCCGAACAGCGATCCGATATCCGTAATTGCATCAAGGGCAAAACGGATTTGTCGAACAGGGGCAGCATATGTCATCTATGGCACCGGGCTAGCGTAGGGATCCGTCAGACTGCGACAGCCCGGGCAAACCAATCAAGGAGTTTTGCATGCGCTGGCTTCTCGCTCTTGTCGTTGCTGCACTGCCGCTGAACGCAGCCATCGCCAATCCCTCTCTCAACCCGCGATCTGCACCCAAAGGAACGTACCGTCTGGACCCAAGCCATACCCTGGTCCAGTTCTGCATCCGCCACATGGGGATCAGCAATTATTGTGGCCGCTTCGGCAAGGTCGCAGGAACGCTGTCGTTCGACGGGTCCCAACCGGAAAAGAGCAATACCTTCATTGAAGTCGACATGCGCAGCCTTGACACACCCTCCAAGTCGCTCGACGAAAAGTTGAAGTCCGAGTTCTTCGAGGTAGGCAAATACCCCGTAGCTCGCTTCACGAGCACCTCGATCCGCGCCACCGGCGATTGGACCGGCATCGTGAGCGGCAACCTTGAACTGCACGGCGTCAAGAAGAAAGTCGACCTGGCCGTGACATTCAACGGGGGACTGATGCATCCGTTTGCCAACGCCTACGCAATCGGCTTTTCTGGAACAGCAACTGTACTCCTCGACGATTTCACCTTCCCCGATGTGTCGTGGAAACGCTTCATCGGTCAGGACGCAAAGCTGACGCTGGAAGTCGAGTTCATCGCAGAAAAATAGGGGCATGATGGAGACGACCCGGTACAACAATGTAGCCATGATCCTCCACTGGCTCATGGCGCTGGCGATCATCAGCCTGATCGTCGCCGGCAAGGTGATGACAGACCTGTCGGCAACAGACCCGCTGAAGTTTCAGATCTACCAACTCCATAAGTCAGCTGGAATCACCATTCTTGCTCTCGCAATCGCACGAATTGGGTGGCGCCTGCTGCACACACCACCTCCCCTGCCTGCAACCATGAAACCATGGGAACGGTTCGCAGCCGGTTCCACGCATCTGGCATTCTACGTTCTGATGATCGCCATCCCGCTCTCGGGCTGGATAATGACATCGACATCGCCCTTGGGCATACCCACCCTGTGGTTCGACCTGTTCGAAATACCAGCCTTGCCCGGCCTGTCCGGCGATGAAGACATGGAGGATATCCACGAGTTTGCGCAGGAAACTCACGAACTCCTCGCAAATCTGACCATTGTTCTTCTGCTGCTTCATATTGGTGCGGCGCTGAAGCATCATTTTTGGAACAGGGATGACGTGCTCAAACGCATGCTTTCCTTCCTGCGCTAGGAGCCTCTTTCATGAAAAACCTACTCGGCATTGCGCTTGCAGTCTTGGCACTGACCCTGCCTGCATCGGCGGCTCCCGCATGGAAAGTGGACGCGGCGAAGAGCAGCCTGACCTTCAAGGTCAACGTGAACGGGGAAACAGTCGAGGGCCGCTTCCCGGGGTTCGGAGCCCAGATCCGCTTCGACCCGAACGACCTTGCATCGTCATCCGTCAAGGTCGTCATGGACACATCTGGCATGCGCACCGGCGACCGCAACCGAGACACCATGCTGCTCAAGCCAGACTGGTTCAACGTGCTTGACTTCCCGCAGGCTATCTTCAATTGCGCAGGCTTCACGACCAGCGGCCCAGGCAAATATGTTTGCCAGGGCAGGCTCACCATCAAGGGCGTCACGCGAAATGTGAACCTGCCCTTCACACTCGACATCACAGGGCAGAAGGCGACAGCACGCGGCACGACCACCATCCGCCGGCTCGATTTCGGGATTGGGAAAGGTAAGGACTTCGCGACAGCAAGCCCTGTGGCGCTGGACGTCACCGTATCCATCAACGTCGTCGCAACGAAGGCGGACTAAAGCCGGCTCCCGATGTCCATCAGCGCCCCGACACCCGAAGCCCTGGCCGAGGCGGCGCAGATGCTGCGGGAAGGCAAGCTCGTCGCCTTTCCGACGGAGACCGTCTACGGCCTGGGGGCAGATGCGACCAGTGACACCGCCGTCGCAGCCATCTTCGCAGCCAAAGGTCGCCCGCAGTTCAATCCCCTGATTATCCATGTCCCAGATATAGAGGCAGCCCATCGCCTCGCAGACCTCTCAGACACGGCAGTGCGCCTTGCAGACCATTTCTGGCCGGGCCCGTTGACATTGGTCTTACCCCGACGCCAGGCCTGCAACGTGTCATGGCTGGCGACAGCCGGCCTGGACACCATCGCCTTGCGCTGCCCGGCGCATGGCGTGGCCCAAGCCCTGCTGAAGGTCTTTGATCGACCGATCGCAGCGCCCAGCGCCAACCCGTCAGGGAGCGTGTCGCCAACGACCGCCCGCCACGTCGACGAAGGCCTGGGTGGTAAAGTCGCCATGATCCTCGACGCAGGGCCTGCCCTGCTTGGCCTTGAATCGACAATCATCGGCCTTGGCGGTCCCAAGCCAACAATGCTGCGCCCTGGATCAGTGACCCGGTCTGACATCGAAACCATCGTCGGACCACTCGCTGCCGGTGATGACACGGACGCTGCACCACAGGCGCCAGGTCGACTGAAGCGGCACTACGCGACAACGAAGAAGCTGAGGCTCAACGCAACATCCGTCACGGCCGACGAGGCGCTGCTCGCCTTTGGCGCCCCATTGTCCGGTGGCCGCTTGAACCTCAATCTGAGCCCCTCCGCCGATTTGCGCGAAGCTGCCGCCAACCTCTTCGCCATGCTGCGGACCCTCGACGCTACCGATGCCGCCGCCATCGCAGTCATGCCGATCCCGGCAATCGGCTTGGGCGAGGCTATCAACGACAGGCTCGCCCGCGCCGCCACGCGCGATGAGTAAGGACAGGATGCCCCACCGACAGCCCCCTTCCCCCGACACACTCGACCGCCTGATGGAAGCAGCCGGCCGCGGAGGCTTCACCCAAGACCCAACGGTGATGGCCACACACCTGCGCGAATGGCGCGACCGCTTCTTTGGCCAAACACCCATTCTGCTGCGCCCCGACACGACCGCTGCAGTTTCAAGGATCGTTGCCATCTGCAACGAGACACGCACACCCATCGTCCCACAAGGTGGAAACACGGGACTTGTAGGGGGCCAGATCCCGAACCCCGACGGGACAGAGGTCCTGCTTTCGCTGGCGCGACTGAACCGCGTGCGGAGCGTCGACAGCGATGCCGGAACCCTTACCGCAGAAGCGGGTTGCATCCTCGATGACATACGCTCAGCCGCCGAAAGCAAGGACAGACTGTTCCCGCTCAGCCTTGCCTCCGGCGGTAGCGCGACCATCGGCGGCCTCCTGTCCACCAATGCCGGCGGCACCGCAGTTCTTGCCTATGGCAACATGCGTGACCTGACCCTGGGGGTTGAGGCCGTCCTCCCCGATGGCAGCGTCTGGAATGGCCTTCGCGCCTTGCGAAAGGACAATACTGGTTATGACATCAGGAATTTGCTAGTCGGCGCCGAGGGGACGCTTGGGATCATAACCGCAGCCGTCCTCAAGCTGTTGCCCCGCCCGCGGGAAATGGTCACCAGCATCATGTCCCTGGGCAGCATCGAAGCAGCGCTGACCCTGCTCAATCAGCTGCGAAATCGCGGACTGTTCGTGACATCATTTGAACTGTTGCCGCAACGAGGCCTCGACTTCGTGCTGAAGCACATCCCCGCCACCAAGCCACCGCTCGCCGGATCTGCGCCATGGTATGCGCTGGTTGAGATCTCGCTGTTCGACAGTCATGGTGCTGAATTGGCACGCCAGGAACTGGCCGCAGCGATTGACGGCCACGCCGTGCGCGATGGTGCTGCGGCACAGTCGCAATCCCAGCGGGACGCATTCTGGCGTCTACGCGACGCCATGTCAGAGGCCCAGAAGCACGAGGGTGCCAGCATCAAGCACGACGTATCGGTGCCCCTCTCTTCAGTTCCCGCGTTTGTTAGCGAGGCCTCGGCGGCGGTAGGCAATCTCATCCCCGGCGCTCGACCGGTACCTTTCGGACATCTAGGCGACGGGAACATTCACTTCAATATCAGTCAGCCGGAAGGCGCAGAACCGCGCACCTTCCTGGCCCGAATGCCCGAAGTTACAGCATGCGTGCACGATATCGTTCAACGCTACCAAGGTTCGATCAGCGCCGAACACGGCCTCGGTCAGGCCAAGGTGGACGAGATCACACGTTACAAGTCGACGGCAGAGATGGAAGCGATGCGGGCGATCAAGCGCGCGTTCGACCCGAACAACATCATGAACCCTGGCAAAGTGGTCCGGATCTGAACCCCGGGTCAGGGATATCTGAGCGCCTTTAGTCCAGCAGCGGCGTAAATGCCATCGAGCACTTCCTGCTGCATGATGACGGCATCCCCTTCGGTCGGAAGAGGCACTTGGGCCTCCAGCGCGAACAGGATCGTGTCGAGTTGCCACGTATACGTCGAGATGCGGCTGATGCGCGGGCTCAACCGTTTGCTTCCCGCAGTGAGCGTAAGGACCCCACCGTGATGCGGGGCCAGAGGATTGACGAACAGGATCTCACCCTTCGAGCCCTTCACATGAAGGCGCGCCACAAAGGCCTCGCCTGGCGCCATGGATGCCGAGAGCCTCGCGCGGACGGCACCGGGAAACGTCAGCACCGCCTCCATGCTCTCGTCGACACCTCGCGGTGTCAGCGACGCTTTCGCCTCGATATGCACCGGCGTCGTGCGCAGAAGGTTCAGCGCCCAGCTAAGGGGATAACAGCCAAGATCCATGAAGGCACCGCCGCCCGTTTCAGGCAGATGTCGGATCTCGGTACCGTCACGATCGTTGATGGCAACATTGAAAGTCGCATCGATCGAACTGATGAGACCGATTTCACCCGCATCCACCCATGCAAGCGCCTGCAGAAAGCCGGGATGATACCGATAGTGAAAAGCCTCAATGACACGTTTGCCGGACAGGCGCGCGGCCGCCAGGACCTGCGCCGCTTCGCGCACGTTCATGGCAAAGGGCTTCTCACAGATGACATGCTTGCCGGCCTGCAAAGCCCTGATGCTCCATTCGGCATGCAGATTGATCGGCAAGGCGTTATAGACGACGTCGATATCATCCGCCGCAACCAGGGACTCGTAGCTGGCATCATGGCGCTTGAAGCCATGGGCTTCGGCGAATTCACGCGCCCGGGCCTCATCGCGCGCCGCCACCGACTGGAGGATCGCGCCGGAACGGACGCGAGCAGGGCTCACCATTGCTGCCGGCGCGATCCGTGCAGCACCAAGACATCCAATTCTCAACGTCGATGTCTCCCTTGCAAGCACATGCCCATCGCGTGACCTGACAAAAAAGGCACCCGAGACTACTTGATCTTCAGCAACTCGACGCTGAACACAAGAACTTGGTCACCCGTGATGGTTCGACCCTTTCCACGACAGCCATAGGCAAGCCCGGAGGGGATGACCAGTTCGAACGTGTCGCCCTCACGCATCAGCTCGAGCGCCTCCTGCCAGCCCTTGATCACCTGCCCCGCCTCGAACTCAACACCCTTGTTCTCGTCGAACACGGTCCCATCGATCAGCGTGCCGCGATAATTGACCATCACCATCGAGGCCCATGTGGGCTGGCGCGTGCCCTTGCCCTTGCTCACGACCTTGTACTGAAGCCCGCTCTCTGTGACCGTGACACCCTCCTTCGCCTTGTTCGCGGCAAGGAAAGCCTCCATGCGGGCCCAATTGGCCTCGTCACGCGGCGGACAGGCATCAACAGCCCGAACTTTCGGCTTCGGATCCTCGGAAGACAGGTCGAACACGCACCCCGTCAGGGTCAAGGCCGCAAGGGTAACAAGGGCAAAACGACCAAACATCGTTGATGAAACTCCAATTGCAAAGGCGCGGCGGAAGTTGCCCCGACGCCCCTGTCAAATGCAAGCCCGTTGTGTCACCAACCACTGATCGATTCCTGGAGACATTCATGACAGGCCCGCAAAGAAAGGCCATCTTCATCACGGGGGCGGCATCAGGCATGGGCAGGGAAACCGCCCTGCTCTTTGCCGGCAAGGGTTGGTTTGTTGGCGCAACCGACGTCAACCTCGACGGTTTGAAAACGCTCGAACAGGTTCTTGGATCCGAGACCTGCTGGGTCCGCAAGCTGGACGTAACGTCCAAGACGGAGCTGGAAACAGCCTTGGCAGAGTTCTGCACCAGGTCGGGCGGCCGCCTCGATCTGATGTTCAACAATGCCGGCATAGGCGAGTCCGGCTGGTTCGAGGACGTTCCTTACGAAGCCGCCATGCGCGTCGTACAGATCAATTTTGTTGGCGCGCTGAACGGCGCCTACGCTGCCCTGCCCTGGCTGAAAAAGACACCAAATTCGCTGCTCTTCACGACGTCATCATCCTCAGCGACCTACGGCATGCCCCGCATCGCAGTCTACGCCTCAACAAAACACGCCGTGAAAGGCTTGACTGAGGCGCTGTCGATTGAATGGGCCCGTCACGGCGTCCGGGTTGCTGACGTCCTGCCCGGCCTGATTGATACTGCCATCCTGCGATCGACGCCAAACCGAACGGGCGATGCGCCAAAGCCGACGGAAGAGCAATTCTATGCGAATGCTCCCAAGAAGGGCATGTTCCGCCTGATGCCAGCCGCAAGCGTCGCTGAATGCGTCTGGGCCGCCTATCACGGCAATCGCCTGCACTGGTACGTGCCAGCCGAGATCGCATGGATCGATCGTATCAAGGGTTTCGCGCCCATGTTCATCCGGGCGCAAATCCTGAAGCGCTTCCCGGCCCTCAATGCCGGCAAGCCGCCGCCAAGATGACTCAGAGATTTCGCCCGGGCTGCGGCCTGTAGAAAATGTGGGTTCCGATTTCGGCGACCTTTATCATGCGCGAGGCCCAGGGCGGGTTCACGTAATCGGCATGATAGAAAGTGGCACCGCCCGCCACCGGGTTCACCTTGCCACCCGTCCGCATCACGTTGGCGGCAATGCGCATCGCCTGGCGCCAGGCATGTCGGTCACGCACCTTGTCGGCAACGCCATCGCAGGTGAAAGAGAACTGGCAGCCCGTCTTGCGATGCGAACCCTCGTAGACCACACCGCAGATCGTGCGCGGCCGACCCGGCACCCGCGTGCGGGCGACCACGACTTCCGCAACAGCCTTCTGCCCCAGCGCGCTCTCGCCGCGCGCCTCGAAATAGACCGCGGTCGCAAGGCAATTCTTCTCGCGCAGATAGGTCTGGTACGATGAACGGTTGACAAGATTGCGCACCACGGTCCGCGGCGCCCCATCCGAGGCGTCAATAGATGCCCGGGTCAGGCGGAGGGCAACAGCCTGCCCTTCACCGTCTTCGGTGGACACAGTCTTACCGCCCGGCACCACGGCAGCCACCGCGAGTGCGTAAACCAGCGAACCCGCGAGGGCCGCTGTCAGGATCCGGTTGTTGCGGCGCAGGCGCGCCCAAAGTCCATACGTCATCGCCATGTGACCTCCATGGTTAGGAGGGCGTTCACCCCTTGGTCGTCGAAGGGCCCCTTGAAAGGGGCCTCTTGTTGTGAGGGCCACTTGCAGCCTTTGGGCCAGCAGCCTCTCGATGGTTGCACAAGCTCCCGTTGTGGGATTTCTGCGAGCTTTTACACAACCACTGCGCGCATCTCTTGAGGATGCTTGCAGGGCACGGGTACCCCCTGTCCCACTGCGGCGCAAGAAACGGCGGGTTGTATAGGCAGAAAGTACTCACGTGTCAGCACGGGACGACCGGAAAACTCTATGTCAAGCTGTCGCACCAGGACGACGAACCTCGACAAAAGTTTTTATTGAATAGATAAGTATTACTGAAATGAAATTGTTGAATTATTCTATAAAATAGAAAAACAGATCTGAATCAAGACTTGTAAAATTCGGCTTTGAAATTCAAAGGGCAACGTGGTTTCAGAGATGTCATGAACATGATTTAATGGGGAAAATCCAAAACCCAACGCTCGCTGGGCACCCGCCTGCCGGCACGCAGGGGCAGCAGAACAGCGCATCCCCGCCCGAGGGGAGAGCCAAAAATCCCAGAATTCCGAGAAATCCAATGGAGACAGGAACGCTCCGGGGCCCAAGCCTACCCCAACGCCGCCTGGGCTGCCGCCAGCCGCGCAATGGGTACCCGGAAGGGCGAACATGACACGTAGTCCAGCCGCGCCGTCTCGCAGAACCGGATCGAAGCGGGGTCCCCCCCGTGCTCACCGCAGATACCAAGCTTCAGGTCGGGCCTGACCTTGCGACCCCGCTCCTCGGCGATATGGATCAGCTCCCCCACACCCTCCGTATCGAGGCTCACAAACGGATCGTTGGGCAGCAGCCCCCGACTGACATAGTCCGGCAGAAACTTGGAAGAGTCGTCCCGGCTGAGACCGAAGGTCGTCTGCGTCAGGTCGTTGGTTCCGAACGAGAAGAATGCCGCCGACTGGGCAATGTCCCCAGCCCGCAGCGCTGCCCGCGGCAACTCGATCATGGTCCCGACGAGATAGGAGAGCTTGCGCCCGGTCTCGCGCTCGACCGCCTTGGCGACTGCGTCAACCCGTGCCTTCAGGAAGTCGAACTCGCCCCGCATGGCCACAAGCGGGACCATGATCTCGGCCGTAAGCGTCTTGCCCGTTTCAGTCTCGACCTGCACCGCCGCCTCGAAGATGGCGCGCGCCTGCATGTCGTAGATTTCGGGATACGACACGCCCAGGCGGCACCCGCGATGCCCAAGCATGGGGTTGAACTCCGACAGATCCTCCAGCCGATTGCGCAGCTTGCCGGGCTCGATCCCCAGCGTACCCGCGACCTCATCGACCTCGTGCGCCTTGGGCAGGAACTCGTGCAGCGGTGGATCGAGCAGCCTGATGGTTACGGGCAATCCTGCCATGATGCGAAAGAGTTCGACGAAGTCCTTGCGCTGGTGCGGCAACAGCTTGGCCAGCGCCGCATCCCGGCCTCCGCGCGTGTCCGCAAGGATCATCCGCCGCACATCCGTGATGCGCTCCTCGTCGAAGAACATATGCTCGGTCCGACAGAGCCCGATGCCTTCAGCGCCAAACTCCCGTGCATGACGGGCATCCGAGGGCGTCTCCGCATTGGCACGCACCTTCATGCGGCGGAACCCATCCGCCCAACCCATCAGAATGGCAAAATCACCCGACAGCTCGGGCTGGATCGTGGGTACACGCCCCTTCATGACCTGCCCCGTGGACCCGTCAATCGTGATGACCTCACCCTTCTTGAGAGTTTGTCCGGCAGCCGTCACAACCTGTCGCGCATAATCGATGCGCAGGCCACCCGCACCCGAGACGCAAGGCCGCCCCATCCCGCGCGCCACCACGGCAGCGTGGCTCGTCATGCCCCCACGGGCGGTCAAGATGCCTCGCGCCGCGTGCATTCCATGGATGTCTTCCGGGCTGGTCTCGATGCGCACGAGGATTACGTCGCGCCCATCGCCCGCCAACCGCTCGGCTTCGCTGGCATCGAATACGATTTCGCCAGACGCGGCACCGGGCGAGGCCGGCAAGCCCGAGGCCAGAACCTGCCGAGGCGCCTTGGGATCGAGCGTCGGATGCAGCAATTGGTCCAAAGAAGCAGGCTCGATGCGTCGCACAGCCTCCTCCCGCGAGATGACCTTCTCGCCCGCAAGCTCAACAGCGATCTTGATGGCAGCCTTCGCCGTGCGCTTTCCATTTCGCGTCTGCAGGACCCAGAGCCTGCCTTTCTCGACCGTGAATTCGATGTCCTGCATGTCACGATAGTGCGCTTCAAGCCGGCGCACATGCTCCTGGAACTCCTGGAAGACCGACGGCATCTTCTCCTCGAGTGACAGATCCTGCGCCCCGCTCGCCGAGCGCTCCCGCTTTGTCAGCGCCTGCGGCGTGCGCAGGCCCGCAACGACATCTTCCCCCTGTGCGTTAAGGAGATACTCGCCATAGAGCGCCGCATCCCCGGTCGAGGGATTGCGAGAGAACGCAACACCCGTCGCCGAATCCTCACCCATGTTGCCGAACACCATCGCCTGGATATTCACGGCGGTGCCCCAGTCATCCGGGATATTGTGGAGCCGCCGATAGGTATTGGCCCGCGCATTCTGCCACGAGCCGAAAACCGCCCCAATCGCACCCCAGAGCTGCTCCGCCGGATCCTGCGGAAAACCAGCACCCAGCTCCTCGCGCACCTTGGCCTTGTACTGGCTCACAAGGATCTTCCACCCAGCCGCGTCAACTTCAGTATCGAGCGACAGGTCATTCTCTTCCTTGTAGGACCCGAGCAGCTCCTCGAAATGTTCGTGCCCGACGCCAAGCACCACATCGCTGTACATCGTGATGAAGCGCCGATAGCTGTCATAGGCAAAACGCTCGTTCCCGGTCTCCCGCGCGATGGCTGCCGCCGTCTCGTCATTGAGACCCAGGTTCAACACAGTATCCATCATGCCCGGCATCGAAGCGCGCGCGCCTGAACGCACAGAGACCAGCAGCGGGTTCGACACGTCACCGAACGTGCGGCCCGTCAGCCGCCCGATCTCGACGAGCCCCGCCTCGACCTGCGCCTTCAGCGCCTCAGGATAGGTTTTGCCGTTCTTGTAGAAATGGGTGCAAACCTCGGTCGTGATGGTAAAGCCGGGAGGTACTGGCAACCCAAGGCTAGCCATCTCCGCAAGATTGGCCCCCTTGCCACCCAGGAGCTCCTTCATCTTCGCGCTGCCATCAGCCTTGCCGCCGCCGAACCCGTAGACCCATTTCGTCATGGCTGGACCTTCCACTTCCGAGCTGTGGGCCAGCCTTTGCCATGTGCAACGCAGCATGGCAAGCCGAAGCATCGCTTCGGGCAGGTAGCCCTACCCCTCGACCCTCGAAAAGTCCGCCACGCTGTGCATGGCAGCGCGGATCTCCGTCAGGAGTCTCAAGCGGTTCGTTCGAAGGGCTGGATCATCGGCATTCACCGTCACCTTTTCGAAGAACGCATCGACCGGCGCACGGAGCCGTGACATCGCCCGCATGGCGTCCTCGAAGCGCTCCTGCTGCACCTCGGCGGCCACGAGATCGTTCGCGATGGCGAGCGTCTTGAACAGCTCGACCTCCTGCGAGGCCTCCAGCAGCGCCACATCGGGCTTGCCCATGAAGCCCGCGAACTTGGCGTCCTTCTTCTTTTCCTTGCCTTCCTCGATCTTGAGGATATTGACCGCCCGCTTGTAGCCCGCCAGCAGGTTCCGGCCATCATCCGTACCAAGGAACCCCTGCAGCGCCTGGACCCGTCGCACGACAAGGGCAAGATCATCCTGCCCACCCAGCGCAAACACCGCATCGATCAGGTCGTGCCGCACGCCCTTGTCGCGCAGCGCCACCTTCAGGCGATCGACGAAGAATTCGAC
>JBEIFU010000041.1:0-14780 GCA_040382295.1 Alphaproteobacteria bacterium | reverse complement strand
TTTGCGTCTAACGTTGCCCGCATGAAGTCCGTCATCAAGGCTGCGACTGCGGCCAAGCGCCATGTGGCGCTGGTGGGGCGGTCGATGCACAAGATTGCCAATGCGGCCATGGAGACCGGGTATCTCAAGGATATTCCCTCGCTGATCGATGAAGAGTCCGCGGCCGACCTCCCGGCGCACCGCGTGCTCTACCTGTGCACCGGCAGCCAGGGTGAGCCTCGTGCGGCACTTACGCGTATCGCGGCGGGTGATCATCCCCACGTAACGCTGGGACGGGGTGACAGCGTGATATTCTCTTCCCGCATGATCCCGGGCAACGAGCGTCTGATCCACGAGATGCAGAACAGTTTTGCCATGCGCGGGGTCGAGGTCATCTCGGCAGAGGACCACGATGTCCACGTCTCGGGACACCCTGCGCGAGATGAGCTGTCCGATATGTATGGCTGGCTTCGCCCCCAGATTGCCGTCCCGGTGCACGGAGAAGAGCGTCATCTCATGGAGCATGTGAGGCTTGCCAAGAGCCTCCAGGTGCCAGAAGCCATCCATGCGCCCAACGGGTCTGTCGTTCGGCTCGCGCCGGGTCCTGCGACCATTGTCGACGAGGCACCCCACGGGCGCCTGCACCTTGACGGTAGCCTGGTTGTGACCGGGCATGACGCTGCCATGAAAGAACGTCGCAGCGTGGCATTCGCTGGGGCCGTCATGGTGACGATTGTGCTTGATGGGCGGAACAGGCCACAGGCGGATCCCACCGTGCAATGCGTGGGGCTTCCCGAGGAGGTTGCCGAGCGGGCGCGCCAGGCTGCCCACGATGCGCTGGATACCATCCGGCGCAGCGATGACGACGCGCGAATGGCCGAAGACATACGGCGCATGGTGCGGCGCGATATCAGCGAATTCTGGCGCAAGAAGCCGCTGGTAAAGGTCGAGGTCGTGCGGATCTGATCAGGCGGGAAGCGGATTGCGGAGATTGAGAGCAGTTTTCCATTGCCACCCGCAATTATGGCCGCCAGACTTGGTGGTGTCGGTCAACAATTCAGGAAGATCCGCTTATGGGCAGCAGCACGAAAGTGGCCGTCATGGGTGCGGGGCTTGGTGGCCTGTGTGCGGGCATCAAGCTGAAAGAGGCTGGATTCGACGATGTGGTCATTCTTGAGAAGGCCGATCGGGTTGGTGGAACCTGGCGCGACAATTCCTACCCGGGTTGTTGTTGCGATGTCCCCGTCTCTCTGTACCAGTATTCTTTTGCACCCAGTCTTGGCTGGAGCCACATCTTTCCGCGTTTCAACGAGATCCAGAAATACACCGAGGATCTTGCGGACAATTTCGGCCTGCGCCCAAATCTCCGTTTCAATGAGGAAGCGAAGACAGCGGTGTGGGACGACAAGCGATCAGTGTGGATGCTGACCACGGCGTCTGGTCGCATATATGAGGCAAATGCCCTGATAGCGGCCCTCGGGCAGCTGAACCGTCCCAGATTACCCGACATTGAGGGCAGGGATCGTTTTCGTGGGGCTGCCTTTCATTCCGCGCGTTGGGACCACTCTGTCGACCTGACGGGCAAGCGTGTTGGCATCGTGGGTTCGGCCGCCAGTGCTGTCCAGATCATCCCTGAGGTGGCCAAGGTGGCGGGACACTTGACGGTGTTCCAGAGAACGCCGAATTGGGTCATCCCACGCCTCGACCGTCCTATCACGGATGAAGAGAAGGCCCTGATGATGACGGCGCCGCAGCTTGCGGCCATGGGGCGTGAGCTGACTTTCCTCAACGCGGACCATTTGTTCTGGCAAGCCTTCAGCTGGACGAAGGAGGGCAGGGACGCCTACACGCGCGTGGCGCTGAACCACCTTGCCGACCAGGTTCCCAATGAGGACTTGCGCAGGAAACTCACGCCAGACTATCCGATCGGCTGCACACGTATCCTGATTGCTGATGACTATTATCCAGCTCTCCTGAGATCCAACGTTTCGCTGGTTTCTGAGGGCATTGCGCGCATCACTTCGTCTGGCATCGAGACGCGGGATGGCAATGCGCATGAATTCGATGTGATCGTCTATGCCACCGGTTTCGAGACGACAGGCTGGCAATGGTCGGTTGATGTCATCGGTCGTGGTGGAAAGCGACTGAAGGATGTTTGGGCTGACGAGCCTAAGGCCTATCTGGGTCTGACGGTGTCCCATTTCCCGAACATGTTCATACTTTATGGGCCGAACACCAATCTGGGGCACAACTCGATTACATCGATGCTTGAGCATCAGGTTGGTTACACCGTCAAGGCACTTTCGGGCCTCCAGCAGAGTCAGAAAAAATCGATGGATGTCACCCCAGCAGCACTGGCCCGCTTCAACAGGACACTGCAGGAGGATCTCGCGCGTACCACGTGGGCAGACCCGCGATGCCACTCGTGGTACAAGAATGACAAGGGACATATTACGCAGAACTGGTCGTCGCATGTCCGCGGTTATGGTCAGGCGACTGCGGCAGTTGACTGGGCTGATTACGACGTCCGATAGGCGCGCACGGCGGGAGGATCGAAAATGCGGAAGTTCATTCTGGGTGTGTTTGCTGTCTGCGGGATCCTGGTCGTGTGTGCTGCCGTGATTGTCTTGTCGGGAAATACGATGTCGTTCATCGGGTTGGTCGCAGGCCCGCCGAGCGACTGGGATGAGAAGCGGCTTGCCCCTCCGCCTGATTACACTTCACCGACCTCGTGGGCGGCTTGGCCGGATCGGGGTGGCCTTGCGGATTACAGGCCTGCCGGCGTGACTGCGCCTGTTGTGCCTCCTCAGGTTGATGTCTTCTTCATCCATCCGACCGGCTACATGCATGGCGCTGATTGGAATGCGCCTCTCGATCAGGCCAGCCGAACGGAAGAGAACACGCAGTGGATGGTGGCCAATCAGGCAAGTATCTTCAACGGAGCCGCGCGGGTTTATATGCCACGGTATCGGCAGGCGTCGTTCTTTCGGTACATTTCGGCCAGCGAAGAGGTCGGAAGAAAGACGATGGACCTCGCATATTCGGATGTGCTGCGCGCGTTCGAGCATTTTCTTGGCAATGGCAATAATGGGCGCCCCTTCATCCTTGCCAGCCATAGCCAGGGAACCCAGCATGCCTTCCGGTTGCTGAAGGAGAGGATCGATGGCACGCCGCTCGAGCGATTGCTGGTGGCAGCGTATATCTTGGGTAGCGATGTGAACAATGCTGGCGCAGACGCTATGAAATCAATCAGTGTCTGCACATCTGCGAGCGAGACAGGCTGTCTCGTGCATTGGGCGACCTTCGGGGAGGGCGGTTCTCCGCCACCGGGGATTTCGAACCTTGTCTGCGTTAACCCGTTGTCCTGGAAGCGTGACGGTGCGCGTGTTGACGCAAGGGCTCATCAGGGGGGCGTTCCCATCACCGGCGCGTTCTCGGCGCAGATGTTTGGCCGCGACGTTGCGCAGGGCATGCAGTTCCCGCCTCTCGGCACCCCCATGTCTGCGATGACGTGGGCCGAGTGCCGTGACGGCTTTCTTTACGTCGGCGATCTCGCTGGAAGTGTCTTCAAGCCCTTCATCCTGCCCGGCAAGAACTATCATGGGCTTGACTACCCTCTGTTCCATATGGACATCCGAAGGAACGCTCAGGAACGGGCGCAGGCGTGGTTGATCAAAAATGGAGCATCACCCGCGTCACCTGCACCTCAGGAGTAGTTCGGCGCTCGTTTTTGCATCTGCGACATGACTGCCTCGACCTGGTTTGGCTTGCCCATGATGTCGGACTGCTCGCGTGATTCCGCCATCAGTGCCTCGGCATCTGTTAGCAAGGGAAGAGCGTTAAGCAGGCGCTTGCCTGCACGAATGGCATCGGGGCTCTTCAGCACGATTTCATGCGCGAGTGCCATGGCCTCTGCGTGAGGATCGGCAGCCACGCGCGTCGCAAGACCCAGCTGCAGGGCTTCTTCGCCGGTGAAGATCCGACCCGTGTAGGTGAGGTCTCGCAGGATGTCGTCTCGAACCAGATGGCGCAGGATGGCCGTTCCAGCCATGTCGGGGATCAGGCCCCACTTGATCTCCATGATTGACATTCTGGTGTCGGGCGCAACGATGCGGATGTCCGCTCCCAGCGTCAGCTGGAAGCCACCCCCGAATGCAACACCATGCACTGCGGCAATCACGGGAACCTGCAGTTCTCTCCAGACCCAGACAGCGTATTGCGGGTTGTTGGCAATCCCATGCGTGCGTGCAAGCAGGCGGCCCTCTGGCCGCGTCTCATGTCCCGCTGCCGCGGTGCGGGCAAAGTTGCTCGTATCAAGACCGGCGCAGAAAGCTCGACCCTCACCGGACAGGACAACGACACGAACACCTTTCTCGTCGCGCAACCGGGTGCCCGCCGCAATGATGGCCTCGAACATGGCGTCGTCCAGGGCATTCATCTTGTCGGCTCTTACAAGGCGTACGTCCGCAATCCCTTGCGAAATCTCAATCTTGACGCGATCGTTCATGGTGGAGGACCCTCGGTGGTTTTGCCCAGCATCCCGAACTTGTGCCACTGGCGCAAGGGCGGTGGCTTTGCGTCGCATCGGCTGCACCCTTGGAATGGCGCCAGCCGCCCCCTATATCCGCGATAGGAAAACGTAAGGAAATGGATCATGGATATCGGCATTTCTGCACATGACAGGGCAAGCATCGCCGAGGCCCTGTCAAAGGTGCTTGCAGACACCTACACGCTGTATCTGAAAACCCACAATTATCACTGGAACGTGACTGGCCCGCAGTTCAACGACCTCCATGCCATGTTCATGACCCAGTACACGGAACTCTGGACCGCGGTGGACTTGATCGCTGAGCGTGTCCGTTCGCTCGGCCACTTCGCGCCTGGGTCCTACAAGGCGTTCGCAAAGCTGACGTCGATCCACGAGGAAGAGAACGTGCCGCCCGCCACGACGATGATCGAGAACCTTCTCAAGGGACACGAGACCGTTGCCCGTACCTGTCGCGAGGCTTTTCCCGCAGCGGAGAAGGCGAGCGACCAGCCCACCATGGATCTGCTGACGCAGCGCCTTCAGGTGCACGAGAAGACAGCGTGGATGCTGCGTAGCCTTCTTGGCAGATAAGTCCATCAGTAGATCGCGTCGAGAACGGTGAAGGCCAGGGCCCCGTTTCGAGCGGGGCGAGCCCCCACACTGAGGGCTTCAGAAAACGACGACGCTCCGGATCGACTCACCCCGCGCCATAAGGTCAAAACCATCGTTGATCCGGTCCAGCGGCAGACGGTGGGTGATCATTTCGTCGATCCGGATCTTGCGGTCCATATACCAGTCGACGATCCGCGGCACGTCCGTTCGCCCGCGTGCGCCGCCAAAGGCCGATCCCTGCCACACGCGCCCGGTGACAAGCTGGAAGGGGCGGGTGGAAATCTCCTGCCCGGCGCCAGCAACGCCGATGATGGTCGACTTGCCCCAGCCCTTGTGGCAGCACTCCAGGGCCTGGCGCATCAGAGTCGTATTGCCGACACACTCGAAGCTGTGGTCAGCGCCCCCCTTTGTCAGTTCGACCAGGTGACCCACCAGGTCACCTTTGATGTCCTTGGGGTTGACGAAGTGGGTCATGCCGAAGCGGCGGCCGAGGGCCTCGCGGGCCGGATTGATGTCGACCCCCACGATCATGTCGGCGCCTGCAAGTTTGGCGCCCTGGATGACGTTGAGCCCGATCCCGCCAAGGCCGAACACGACAACGTTGGCGCCCGGCTCGACCTTGGCCGTGAAGATCACGGCACCGATGCCGGTGGTCACACCGCAGCCGATGTAGCAGATGACGTCGAAGGGTGCGTCCTGCCTGACCTTTGCCACCGAGATCTCGGGCAACACGGTGAAGTTCGAGAAGGTCGAGCATCCCATGTAGTGCAGCACTGGCTTCCCGTTCAGCCGGAACCGGCTGGTACCGTCCGGCATCACGCCACGGCCCTGTGTCGCGCGGATCTTCTGGCACAGGTTGGTCTTGCGGCTCAGGCAGTACTCGCAGGTACGGCACTCGGGCGTATAGAGCGGGATCACATGGTCCCCGGGCTGCACGCTGGTCACACCGGGCCCAACCTCGCGCACGATGCCAGCGCCTTCGTGCCCGAGGATCGCCGGGAACAAGCCCTCGGGATCCTCGCCCGACAGCGTGTACTTGTCGGTATGGCAGATGCCTGTGGCCTTCAGTTCGACCAGCACTTCGCCTGCCTGGGGACCATCGAGATCGACCATCTCGATGGTCAGGGGCTTTCCGGCTGCATGGGCGACGGCCGCGCGGGTTTTCATGGATTTCTCCTCAGGGGTTCAAAGAAGCCAGTAGACAGCTGCTAGGACGACAAGTGCGATCCACGCCGTCTCGGCGACCATAAGCGCAACGGGACGCCAGCCAACGGCCGCGAGCTTGCGGAACGACGTCTTCATGCCCAGCGCAGCAATGGCTGTCACGAGACACCAGCGCGACACGTCGTTCATGGCACTCGCGATCGGCGCGGGCACAAGGCTCAGCGAGTTGAGGCAGACCAGCAGCACAAACCCGGCAAGGAAGGCCGGTACAAGCGGCGGACCCTTCCGGTCGCCTAGCGCACTGCGCTCGGAAAAGAGGAACAGCAGCACCACCACGACTGGCAGCAACATGGCCACGCGCAGCATCTTCACATAGGTCGCAACGTCGCCCGCTTCTGGCGAGATCATGTATCCAGCTCCCACGACCTGCGCCACGTCGTGGATCGTGCCGCCCAGGAACAAACCGGCATGCTGAGCATCGAACCCCAGGGCGCCGACGATCATGGGATAGGCAATCATCGCGATCGTCGAGAGTGCGGTGACCGACACCACTGTCAGGATCGTGTCACGCTCGTTCGAGCTGTTGCGCGGCAGCACCGACGCAATCGCAAGCGCGGCAGCAACCCCGCAAATGGCGACGGCCCCGCCGGAGAGAACACCGAACACGCGAGACTGTCGAAGCACAGGCGCCAGCAGCACGCCGATCCCGATCGTGGTCGCCACGCCGCAAACAACCATCAGCACGGGCCCCGTCCCTAGCTGCGCAATCTGGTCGAAGGTTATACGGGCGCCCAGAAGTGCTACGCCGAGGCGCAGGATGTTGCGCGAGGCAAACTCGATTCCAGCGACGCAGCGCCCCTCCTCGTGAAGGAAGTGGAACGCCATGCCGATCAGGAGGGCAAACAGCATGACCGGCGCGCCGTAGTGGTCGGACAGGAATGTCGACGCCAGTGCGATAATCAGCGCTGCCAGCAGGCCCGGATAAACTGCATGGATGAGGTCGGCCTTGGGGAGCCAACTTAGTCCAACAGGTGGAGGCGTAGCCTCGGCCTGGGCGATACCTTCCATGGAGTCGAGATAGGCAAGCTTCTCGAGTTCTGTTTTGCTGGGTGGCGATGACATGGGGACAGCCTAGGGTTTCAAATGCCTCAGGCCAAGCCATAATGGAGGCTCAAGCCGTTCCGCTCGAGGAAACCTTCATGCCCGCGACCATCCTGCCAATCGTGCTGCTCTGCGTCTCGAATGTCTTCATGACCTTGGCTTGGTACGGACATCTCAAGTTCAAGGACTGGCCCCTCTGGACCGTCATTCTCGCAAGCTGGGCCATCGCATTTGTCGAGTACTGCTTGGCCGTCCCCGCGAACAGGTATGGCCATGCCGTCTATTCGGCGGCCGAACTCAAGACCATGCAGGAAGTGATTACCCTGATCGTCTTTGCCGCGTTTTCCGTCCTGTACCTTGGTGAGGCCCTGCGATGGAACCATCTGGTTGGGTTTGCCTGTATTGCAGCCGGTGCCTTCTTCGTCTTCCACAAATGGTAAATTTCGATCGCATGCGCCTATAACATCCTTCTGGGCGGGCGATTCGGGACCTGCTGCGCAGACCGGGGAGAATGGGCGCATGACGCGTCTGTACGCCGTGCTTCTGGGCCTCGTGGCCGTCGTGATTTCTGCCTGCTCATCATTGCAGGCTCATCAAAACCTGCCCTTGCAGCCGCAGCCGCAGGCGCAGGGGCCTGCCTACCGCATAACGACAATTCCGGATGAGACATCGCCGGAGCTGTTCGTGGCGCTGGCTTTTTCGGGCGGTGGCAAGCGCTCTTCAGCCTTCGGGTATGGCGTGCTCTCCGGCCTGCGCGAGATAATGATCGACTATGGCGGAGGGTCGCGACCCATGACTGCCGAGATCGATGTTGTGACAGGCGTGTCCGGTGGAAGCTTCACAGCGGCAGCTTTTGCGCTTCGACGCGAGGAATTGTTCAGCTCCTATGTCGACGGTTTTCTGAAGTACGACTTGAACGCCGAGATTTTCGGTATCTACCTGCTGCCGTGGCACTGGGACTGGGCATTCAATCCGGCCTGGGGCTCGAATGACGAAATGGCTCGCGTCTATGACGACTTGCTGTTTCAGGGAAAAACCTATTCCGACCTGGCCAAACTTGGGCGACCGTTTCTGGGCGTTCAGGCAACTGATTTCGCGAATGAGGCTCCCTTCATCTTCAGCCAGGAAACATTCGACTGGCTCTGCTCGGATGTCTCGTCTGTTCCTATTGCCCGCGCGGTCGCGGCTTCAAATGGCTTTCCGATCCTCTTTTCGCCCATCAGCCTTCGTAATTATTCCGGTAACCAGCCGGCCAGCTGCGTGCGCCCGCACTGGGTTGATGAGTACGCCAATATTGATGACGAGCTTTCGCGCCGTCGGCACCTGGCGAAGGTGGCGCAGAACTACATGCATAAGCGTGAAAGCTCGTACGTGCATCTTCTCGATGGTGGCGTTGCCGACAATCTTGCACTGCGGGGGCTCGTGCAACTGATGGCGCCCGCGACCGAAAATTCTGAGGGCGAGGTGGAGCGGTTGAAGCGGGTCCGCCATGTTCTCATTGTCAGCGTCGATGGGCAGGCCGAACCAGACCGGCAGCTGACGGAGGTTCCCTATCTCGACAGCATCTTCAGAATCCTGGGTGCCGTGACGTCAACGGCGATCGACCGGTATGGCTTTGAGACCCTGATCCATGCGCGAGAGATGACCGAGCGTCTTGCAGATGGCATTGCGCGGCGGGATTGCCCTCTTGCGAGTTCGGGGAAGCCATTGCCGTGTCGCAGCGTGACGCCGCATTTTGCCCATGTGTCCCTGGGCGATCTCGCGGATGGGGAAGCGCGCGCGCGTCTTGCCTCCATCCCGACGGGGCTGACGATCAGTGATGAGAATGTGGATGCCCTGGTTGCTGCTGGCAGGGATGCTGTTCTTTGCGATCCTGCCATGCGGCGGTTCTTTGAAGCCCAGCCCGGTGTTGTGATGCCGCCGCCACCGGCTACCTGCAGGCTCAGAGCCGCGCCCGGAGCGTAGTCAAGGGGGGGCGCCGCCGTCCGGCCGCGGCGCCCAAAGGTCTATCTTGCGAAGACCGCAACCTCAGCGCGGCGCCCGACATTTCGTCCCGCGGTCTGATAGGCCAGGTTCACGAACCGGATGTCGCGTGAATTGCCACGAAGATCTATTGCGCGCGTGCACTCGCCGGGACGCAACACGTTGCGAACCTGCAGGTCCTGGCGACCGCCATTGCGGAACACGACATCGACGTCGTAAAGGCGAATGGCACGGTTGCTAGCGCACAGTTTTACCTGCGTATAGCGCCGCGCACTGTGGGCTGGAACCCGATCGCGCTCGGCGGCGTGGCTGACAACACGGGAGCCAAGAAAGTCCCAACCGCGTGCGCCGTATCCACTGCCATGGCCTCCATGAGCAAGGGCTGGTGTCGACAGCCCGACAACAATGGCAAGACCGGCGAGGGCGTGTTTGAGGTTCATGGTGGTGCTCCTTCCTGACGAAGCCCGAATGCTTTCGGGGCATGCTTGATTACGAAGGGGAGGATGCACTCTTGGACCTGAAGGCGAGCGGAACGTGGTGTTCAGCGACCGTTCATTGAGTTCGCAAAAACGCCGCGGAAGTCCCTTCCGCGGCGCGTTGGTTGTTCATGAGACCTGTGGCGAGCGCTACTTTTGGGTCTCCGGATGCGCGAGATAGCGCAGGAGCGGCGACAGGGCGATCAGCCCGACGCCAATCCCGATACCCCAGATACCGATCTCACCAAACACCTGGACATAGGTCTGCAGCGCCTTTTGCGGATCCAGAACCTGGCCAGCCACGGTCTCGGCGGCCGTCATCTGCGCGACAAAGCCACCCAGATACTGGGCCCATGATGAGGCGAGGAACCATGTCGCCATGATCGTCGAGCCTACCGCAACCGGCGCAAGGCGGGTCATTTGCGACAGGCCCACCGGGGACAGGAACAGCTCACCCGTCGTGTGCAGCAGGTATGTGAGCACGAGGAACATCAGTGGCACCTTGAAGTTTCCGTCCGCGAACTGCGTTCCCCAGACGAGAACCAGGAACCCGAGCCCGGCTTGCACAAGCGCAAGCCCGAACTTCAGGGCGGGATTGGGGTCGAGGTTCACCTTCCCTAAGGCCGCCCACAGGAAGGAGAACACGGGCGCCAGGATCAGAATGAAACCTGCGTTGAAGGACTGGGTTTGCGCCGCGGTGATCGAGACGCCCATGATGGTCAACTCGGTATTTCGCTCGGCAAACTGGTTCAGCGATGAGCCCGCCTGCTCGAACAACGTCCAGAACACGGTCGACGCCGCGATCAGGATCAGGGCGAGGATCAGCCGCTGTGCCTCGATGAACGTGCAGCGCGTGAGCATGTAGAACAGCAGATAGATCAGTACCAGTATCGAACCGATGGCCAGCAACTGGCCGACCACCTCGTTGCGCTGCACGATCAGCCAGACAAGGCCCACACCCACGAAACCTGCCAGGTAAACGGTCCACTCGACATTGATGGGTCCCAATGCCGGGCGCTTCAAAAGCTCTGGATTGGGTGGCTCTCCCTTGCCTTCAAGCCATGGCTTTCCAAGACCGAACACGATGAGGCCCAGCAACATGCCAAGACCTGCGGCGCCGAAACCTGCCCACCAGCCAAAAGTCGTCCCCAACCACCCGCACAGCAGCGATGCCCAGAAGGCGCCCAGGTTGATTCCGTAATAGTACAGCGTGAAGCCTGCGTCGCGGCGCGGGTCGGACTGCTCGTAAAGCTGGCCGACGATGGTAGAAATGTTGGCCTTCAGGAAGCCCACACCCATAATGATGAGAGCCAGCGCGAGGAAGAAAATGTCCCTGAAGATGGGGTTGGACTGCTCGACCTTCAGCTCGTAGCTGCCTTTTGGCAGGACGGCCGGCAGCGAGCTGCCCTCGGGAAGTCCCTTGATCTCGAAGCCACCCTCGGTACTTGCCCCGAACGCATAGGGCTGCCCGTCCACGATGATGCGTGACACGCGGGCTTCCATGCGACCGTCCACGCGGAACGCATAGTCCTGCCCCTGATAGGTCAGGATCTGCTTCGCCGGTGGGCCTTCGACCCCCATGGTCAGGTGCCCCATGACCAGCAGGATGGCGCCGAAGGCGATGGCTTTGCGGGTGCCCAGGAGATGGTCGGCCAGCAATCCGCCGATCAGTGGCAGCAGGTAGACTAGGGAGGTGTAGGCACCGTACTGGCCCTGTGCGAACGTATCATCGAAGAGGAAGTGCTGCGTCATGAAGAAGATGAGCAGGCCGCGCATGCCGTAGTAGGAGAACCGCTCCCACATCTCGGCAAAGAACAGGATGAACAGACCTTTGGGATGTCCCCGTGTCAGCTGCCACAGGACCGGAATGGCGGTGAACGCGGTAATGAAAAGGCCAACGAGCCAGATGATATCCATTCGGAATGTCCCCAGTGAAACGCAGCTCTTTGCAACAGAACATGCTGTCGGGTGATTCACAAGCGGCCAGCGAACAATGCGGCACGTGTGTGGCCTCATGTCGGCAGCGTGCTTAACGCGCTTGGCAGATGTTCGCCAAAAGGCCATATGCAGGGCGGGGAATTGGAGCGTCGACGCCCTTGCCGTTGCCATGCGCTGCGCTTAGCTTGCGGATGCTGCACATGCTCAAAGGGTCCTATCATGCTGGGTAGACTTAATCACGTCGCCATTGCCGTTCCCGACATCAAGGCGGCCGCGCAAGTGTACCGCGCCACCTTTGCCATGGGGGCGCGGGTGTCCGGGGAAGTGGCGCAGCCGGACCACGGCGTGACCACGGTCTTCGTGGAATTGCCGAACACGAAGATCGAGTTGCTGGAGCCTCTGGGTGACAAGTCGCCAATCGCAAACTTCCTGAAGAAGAACCCCTCGGGCGGCATCCACCACGTCTGTTACGAGGTGGACAACATCCATGCCGCCCGCGACCAGATGCTGGCCCAGGGCGCCACGATCACGGGGGATGGGCAGCCCAGGATCGGTGCGCACGGAAAGCCCGTCATCTTCCTGCATCCGAAGGACTTCAACGGCACGCTGATTGAGCTCGAGCAGGTCTAGGGAGCGGCAACGACCATGGGAATCGCGGGTTCACTGGTAACGATCATCTGCCTTTGGTGGCTTGCGTTTTTTGTGCTGTTGCCGATCGGCGTACGATCCCAGCTCGAAGAGGGAGCGGTTGAGCCTGGTACCGTGGAATCGGCGCCTGCGATTCATAACCTGCGTACCAAGGCGCTGACGGCGCTGGCAGTCGCCCTTGTGCTCTGGGCGATTATTTTTGCGATCATCAATCTTGAGCTCGTCACGCTCGAAGACGTGCTGGGCGCAAAGTAAGGGCGGGGCCAGCGCCTCGCCAACCCCGCCCGTCCAGACTGATCCGGATCCCACGGCTTGGTGCCGTGTTAATCCCGGGCTCCTCCCTCACCTGGACTGCCTCTGCCCGAGGCAAGAGCACGCCTACACAGGGGCAAGGTGAAAGTCATCAGCATCTGCGGCAAGAACCCTGTCCCTGCCAAAGATGAACCATGTTCGTTGCAGATCTGCATGCCCCGCTGTCTGGTGGCGTTGCCACGAGGGGGCTGGCGCTCGCGCCCACCTTGACAGACAAGGGCTTTCCCAATGTTCTGTAGGGCGTGGAAGGGGGGCCGCCAGTGGCAGCCGGAGGGGAAGCATGTTTCTGCGCCTGATGCTTGCATTAGCCTTGCTTGTCTCTGCGATCCCGACGGCGTCAGCAGGTGCGAACTGGCGTATCACGAAGCCGGAATGGACCGAGGAAGACGAGAAGGGCTATTCGGACTTCGTGCAGCGCATTGGCGAGAGCAAGTGCGATACCCCTGACGATTGCATCAACTCCAGCGCGAACCCCTACAGGGCGACGGACGGGCGCGGGATCGACTTCAACGCCGATTGCGCCGACCTGGTCTACATGCTTCGCGCCTATTACGCCTGGAAGAATGGCCTCCCCTTCACCTATGCCACCGGCGTGTTCACGCGCGGTGGCGGAGACGTAAGATTTTCGCCAAAGGGAAACCGCATTGCCGGGCGTCGCAACATCACCGGTGGCGAGAATGGACGCTCGGTCATCTACGCGATCCGTTCGGCCGTGTCCTCGGCAACATATCGCATCGGGCCGGATATCGACGAGAGTCCACTCACCGATCTCTACCCGCCCAAGATACAGCCTGGTTCGATCCGCCCCGGCACGGCGATCTATGACGTCAATGGCCATGTGGCGATCGTCTACAAGGTCGACGAGGTCGGTCGCGTCTATTATATGGATGCCCATCCCGACTTCACCCTGACGCGCAGCGTCTTCGGGCCGCAATTCGGCCGTGACCTCCCGTCCCTGGGAGCAGGTTTCAAGAACTTCAGGCCCATTCGTTACGAGAAGGGCCGCATCGTGATCGCGAAGAACCGCGAGATTGCCGACTATTCGGCAGAGCAGTATTTCGGCAATGTTGATCCCGATCCCAAGCGTGACTGGCGCAAGTCGCGCTTTGCCTATGACGGCCTCGAGATGGGCTTCTACGAGTACGCCCGCACGTCGATGGCTGGAGGCAAGCTTTCCTACAACCCGGTGGGAGAGTTGAAGGCGACGATGAAGACCCTCTGCAACGATCTCTATGATCGCGCGCGGTCCGTCGAGATTGCCATTGAGGCAGGCATTGACCGCAAGCCCCAGCCCGAGCGCCTGCCGCACAACATCTATGGCACTGACAGCATGGAATGGGAGATCTATTCAACCCCGTCACGCGATGCGCGCCTGAAGACGGCGTTCAAGGCCTTTCGCGATGACATGAAGCGGCTGACCGAGATGTGGCTGCAGCGCGACGACCGTATCTCCTATGAAGGTCTGAACCTCAAGGAGGACCTGAAAGCGGCCTATGCCGAGGGCGAGGCGGCATGCACGATCTATTACGTCAATTCGGCGGGAAAGAGGATCGGTCTTACCTTCACGGACGCCATGACCCGCCTGTTCGCCATGTCCTTCAATCCGTATGACTGCATTGAGCGCCGTTGGGGCGCTGCGTCGGAGCAGGAGCTGTCCACCTGCGCGAATTCAGCCTCGAAGAACCGCTGGTACATGGCCATGCAGCGTCTGCGGAACCAGATTGATCGCACCTATGAGACGCGGATGGATTTCACGGTTCGCGACCTGGAGGCGCGTGCCCCAGGGTCCGGCGCCGACATGCCGCCGGACATCGACGTGAAGCTCGTCATTGACACGATACCCTATCGCACGCCAATCACGACCATGGCGCCGCCGGGATATTGACACACCGCCGGTGAGCGCGGCGGAGCAACGACACTGACACCTTCAGCGGCAGACAACCTTCGCGGGATCCTGATGCTTCTGCTGGCGCAGGCGCTCTTTGTCAGCAGTGATAGTCTCGTGAAATTGCTGGGTACGACGATGCCCACCAGCCAGA
>JBEIFU010000040.1:0-14851 GCA_040382295.1 Alphaproteobacteria bacterium | reverse complement strand
GTCCTTGAGCACCTCCGTCAGGTGCGTCGTCAAGACTGTCGATGCGTCGACGACGGTATAGCCACGGAAGGATGCCTCGTCGCGCAGAGGTTCGTCGATCCATGCGGCGGGCAGCCCGAAGGCGGGTTCCCGTGTCGGTTTCCCCGGCAGGTCGATCATTCCACCCCGTGGATCCATGACAAGCAGTTGTCCGGGCACGAGTTCGCCCTTTCCAGCCGGAAGTTCCTTCACGCGGATCGTGTACTCGTTGGTGCCGAGCTGCATGTTGTCAACGATGCGGACGGAGGGCATCACAAAACCCATCTCGTTGGCGAGCTGTCGTCGCAACGACTTGATCTGGTCGGTGATGCGATGCCCCTTGCTGTCGTTGATCAGTGGCAGCAGGCCGTACCCGAGCTCGACCTTGAGGTGATCAATTGCCAGAGCGGTGGATATGGGCTCCTCTGCGGCCTGTTTCGGTTCGAGCTCTGCTGCAGCTGTGGCTTGCGCCGTCGCCTGCATGGTCTGCTTGCGCTGGCTTAGATACCAGGTTCCCGCCGTGACCATCAGGGCGAGGAAAAGGAAGGTGAAGAACGGAATGCCGGGCAGGGCCAGCATCATGAACATCACGGCTGCGGTCATTCCCATGGCGCCGGGATAGCCCGTCAACTGCCCGAAGAGGGCCTTGTCCGTCGAGCCATCGACGCCGGCTTTTGACACCATGAGGCCAGCTGCAATGGAGACGAGCAGTGCAGGGAGCTGGGAGACCAGGCCGTCGCCAATCGTCAGCAGGGTGTAGGTATATCCTGCGTCGGTGAAGCTCAGGTCGTGCTGAACGACACCTATGATGATGCCGCCGATGACGTTGATGAACGTGATCAGAATTCCGGCGATCGCGTCGCCGCGAACGAATTTCGAGGCACCATCCATGGCGCCGTAGAAGGAGGCTTCATCTTCAAGCCGCCTCCGTCGCTCACGGGCTTCCTTCTCGTTGATGAGGCCAGCCGAGAGGTCTGCGTCGATTGCCATCTGTTTGCCAGGCATGGCGTCCAGGGTGAAGCGGGCCGAGACCTCAGCTATGCGTCCAGAGCCCTTCGTGATGACGACGAAATTGACGATCACGAGAATGGCAAAAACGATTGCACCGATGACGAAGTTGCCTTGCATCAGGAAGTTGCCGAAGGCCTCGATCACCTCACCGGCCGCGCCGGTGCCCTCGTGACCTTGACCCAGGATCAGCTTCGTCGAGGCAAGGTTCAACGAGAACCTGAGTACGGTCGAGATCAGGAGAATGGTCGGGAATGTCGACAACTGGAGCGGACGCTCGATGAATAGCGCCGTCATCAGGATCAGAAGGCCGAGAATGATGGAGACACCGAGCGCAAGGTCAAGCAACACGGGTGGCATCGGGAACAGCAACACCGCGATGATCGCAATGATGCCTGCCGATAGCGCGACCTCGCCCCGCAGCACCGTGGCGGCACTGAGGTCGAGACCTGCGACATTGATGCTTGCGGGGCGGCGAGCGGTGCCTGCTTCCGACATTTGATGTGATTCCTTGTTCAGGCGACGCGCGCGTCACCGCCACCTGGCAGAGGGATTCGCACCCCTTCATCGGCGTACTGCTTCAGTTTGTTGCGAAGCGTGCGTATGGAGATGCCGAGGATGTTGGCGGCGTGGGTGCGGTTACCGAGGCAATGGTCCAGCGTCTGAATAATGAGATCACGCTCGACGTCGGCGACGGTTCGTCCGATGATTTCCCGGTTCACGGCTTCAGCCGCCTGTGCGGCGCGGGCGATGACAGCCGGAGACGTAATGGGGACAGCGTCTGCGACCCTCGAGCCATCCGGTAGGCGGATGGCTGTTTCGGTGATTTCGGGGCCGACGGACAAAAGAACGGCGCGATGAATTGTGTTCTCGAGTTCCCGCACATTGCCTCGCCATGTGCAGGCTGCAAGTGCCTTCTTCGCCTCCGGCGACAGGGGGCGAGCCGGCACACCGTTGCTGTCGGCGTATTTGCGGCCGAAGTGCTCGGCAAGCGCCAGAATGTCGGCCGGTCGTTCGCGAAGGGCCGGGATCTTCAGGTTCACGACGTTCAGGCGGTAGAGGAGGTCTTCACGGAACGTGCCTTCCCGCACGGCCTGCTGCAGGTCGCGGTTGGATGTTGCAATGACCCTGATGTTGACCTTGACCGGTTTTGAACCGCCAACCCGATCGATCATCCGCTCCTGCAGGGCTCTGAGCAGCTTGGCCTGAAGCCGTACATCCATTTCCGATATTTCGTCGAGCAGAAGCGTGCCCCCGTCGGCTTCCTCGAATTTTCCGATTCTGCGTGCAACAGCGCCGGTGAAAGCCCCTTTCTCGTGGCCGAAAAGTTCCGACTCCAAGAGATTTTCAGGTATTGCGGCGCAGTTCACCGAAATGAACTGCCGGTCTGCCCGGTTCGACTTGCGATGAACGTGCTGTGCCAGCACTTCCTTGCCGGTGCCTGACTCGCCTGTAATGAGGATCGATGCCTCGCTCCGAGCCACCTGCTCGGCAAGGGCGATGACGTCCTTCATCGCCTTATCCTCGAAGATCATCTGGTGGCTGTCGTCAGCCACCGCTGCGAGTACTGCAGCGATAAGGTCGGCGTCCGGCGGGAGCGGGATGTATTCCTTTGCACCGCCCTTGATTGCTTCGACGGCGGCGCTGGCGTCCGTGCCGATGCCGCAGGCCACAATCGGAACGTGGATGTGTTCGTTTCGCAGCTGGTCGCTCAGGCTGGCCACGGACAACGCAACATCGACCAAGAGCAAGTCTGCGCCGCGGCCGTTGCGCAATTCCGCGACAGCCTGGTCGATGGTGGTGCAATGGGCCACCCTCGCGCCGCGGTCGATCGCGATCTTGGTGGCGTTTCCAATCTGGCCGTTCAACTGTCCGACGATGAGCAGGCGCATGGCGTTCTTTTCTTTCGGTAAGAGATCAGGTTCTGTCGCTCTTGACGATTTCAGTCATGGTGATGCCCAGCCTGTCTTCGACGAGGACAATTTCGCCACGTGCAACAAGGCGGTCATTCACGTAGATGTCGATCGCTTCGCCAATCTTTCGGTCCAGCTCGACAACAGAGCCGCGCCCCAGCTTCAACAGCTCACTCACTTCCATCGTCGATTTCCCGAGAATGGCGGAGACGTTGACGTTGACGTCGAAGACAGCTTCGAGATCGCCTGCTGTCCTGCGCGACTCCGGCTCGGCTGGCCTATCCATGTCCAGAGCCGGATCGCCTTTCAGATCGGTCAGGGTTATCTCGCTTGATTGTGTCATCTGGGTTATCCTCCCGCTTTCGGTGACAGAGCCCAGCGGTGAAGCTGCTCTTCCATCGCCGCAAATACATCATCAAGATTCTTCTCGATGCCGCCGTCCGCCCACTCGACGCGGCAGTCCGAGATGCGCATGCCAGTGTCTGCCATGATGATCACACGGCCGGCAAAACCGCTGCTTTCGACCAGGTCGCCGAGCCTATCGCGCAAACCATCCGCGCTCTCTGCGGGCACGGTCACGACGAGCCTGGCCTCGCGGTGGAGCTTGTGGAAGCAGTCGACAAGAAATGCCTCAAGTTCGGCGTGGGGTGCGCGCGACAGCGCTTCGCCCGCGAGTTTTCTTGCGATGACGAGCGCCAGTCCGGCACTCTCGCGCTGGAGTGTCGCGATCTTGTGGTCAAACTGTTCAATGAGCGTCGTGGCGCTCTGTGCAATCGCGCTGAGCGCCATGGCCTGACTGTGTGCGGCTTCCGCCAGCGCGGAAGCGCGTCCGGCTGCATGGGCCTCATGGCGCATTGTCTCCACTTCGTCGGCCGCAAATGTGCTGCGCTGGCGACCGCTGCCGGAGATGCCGCGGGCGACATCAGCTGCAAAGACCGTGTCGAACTGGAATTTTGTCGGGTTTGAGGGTGTGGGACGCTGGTTCATGGCTAGTACACCAGCTCGTCGTCGGACTTGCCGGCGCTCAGCATGATTTCGCCCTTTTCTGCGAGCTCCTCGGCCAACTGGACCAGTTTGGTCTGGGCGCCGTCCACATCCTTGAGGCGCACGGGTCCCATTGCTTCCATGTCGTCCTTGAGGATCTTGCCGGCGCGTTCGGACATGTTGGACAGGAAGAGATCGCGGATCGTGGGGGAGGCGCCCTTGAGGGCCATGGCCAGCTTGTCCTTCTCAAATGAGCGCAGCAATGTCTGCATCGAGTTCGAGTCGAGGCGGCCAAGATCCTCAAATGTGAACATCAGCGACTTGATGCGTTCGGCTGCGTCCTGGTTGCGCTCCTCGAGAGCGGTCATGAAACGGCCTTCGGTCTGGCGATCGAATGAATTGAAGATTTCCGCCATCTGTTCGTGGGCATCACGCTTCTGCGTGCGGGCGAGGTTGGTCATGAACTCCTGACGCAGGGTGACCTCGACCTTGTCGAGGATTTCCTTCTGTACCGATTCCATGCGCAGCATGCGGTTCACGCATTCCACGGCGAAGTCCTCGGGAAGGGCTGCGAGCACCTTCGAGGCGTGGTCGGGCCTGATCTTGCTCAGGACCACGGCGACCGTCTGGGGGTACTCGCTCTTGAGGTAGGTGGCGAGCAGCTGCTCGTTGACGTTGCCGAGCTTGTCCCACATCGTTCGGCCGGCCGGACCGCGGATTTCTTCAAGGACCTGGGAAACGCGCTCCTTGGGAAGGAACTTGTTCAGAAGGCGCTCTGTCGTGTCCAGCGTGCCGAAAACCGATCCGGTCGAGGAGATCTGGGTCACGAACTCAACCAGCAGCTTCTCGATGAGCTCGGCCGAGATTGTGCCCAGATTGGCCATCGTCTGGGAGATTTCCTTGACTTCTTCATCGTCAAGGGCTGACCAGATGGCTGCGCCGTGTTCATCCCCTAGCGCCAGCATCAGCACGGCGGCACGCTCGGCGCCGGTGAGGGAACCGAAGTCGGTTTTGGCTGCGCTTTTTCCTGATTTCGCCATGTTGCCCCTGCCGTGCCCGTCAGTTTGTCTCGTGCAGCCACTGTCGGACGATGCCGACGGTGGCGTCAGGGTGCTTCATGGCGATCTCACCGACCTTGCTTAGCGAGGACTCCTTCACCTGGCCTTCGACCTGGCTCAGATCGATCATGCCCTGGCCCGCGGCCGCTGCGCCTGCCGGGCCGGCGACGGCGAGAGTTCCACCTGGCGCGGCACCAGCGAGGCGGACGTCCTGGGCCGCGAGGAGGCCACCGGTTGCTGGTGTGGACAGCGCCTTGATCATTGGGCGCATGACAAAGAAGATCAGCAGCAGCGCGATGATGGCAATGCCGATATACTGGCTCAGATAGAGGATGTCGCTTTTCTCAAGGCCGAGGAAGGGCTCCTCGGCCGGTTCGAGGGGCATGGCCTCGGGCTGGCTGAAGCGGAGGTTCACGACCTTCAGCTGGTCACCGCGCTGTTCGCTGAAGCCGATCGCGGACTTCACCAGCTGCTCGATCTGCTGCATTTCTTCTGCGGCGCGCGGCTGGTAGGTCCTGGTGCCCTTGTCGTCGGTTGCGTAGGACCCATCCACGGCAACGGCAACCGAGAGGCGCCTGATGTTGCCGCCTTCGAGGATCTCTGTCTGCGTGGTCTTTGATATCTCGTAGTTGATTGTCTCATTGGCTTGCTTGTCGCTGGACGAGCTTGAGCCTCCTCCGCCGTCACCAGCGTCGGGCAGGGCGTTGGCGACAGTGACACCTTGCGACGCTGCGCCATCCTGCGAGTTGGAAGCGTTCTGGCTTGTCTGGGTGGAGCGGACCACCTGGCCTTCGGGGTCGAACTTCGTGCTTTCCCGCGTGATGCGGCTGTAGTCGATCTCGGCGGACACCTGGACCCGAGCGCGGCCTGGGCCGACAATGCCGGAGACGATGTCTTCGACCTGCGCGCGTACGCGGTCCTCGAGGTTGGCTGTCTGGCGCTCCTGCTGGAGGGCGATCGGGCCGCCGCTGCCGGTGCTGCCGCCGGCCAGCATGTTGCCTTTTTCGTCGATTACGGTGATGGCGCTTGTCGGGAGGCCCGGTACTGCTGACGCAACCAGGTTCTGAATCGCGACGACCTGGGCGGGCTGGATCTGGCCGCGGGCCTTGATGACCACCGAGGCAGAGGGCGAGGGCTGGCGTTCCGCAAACAGTTCGCGCTTGGGAATGTTCAGGTGGACACGAGCGTTCGCCACCGACTGGATTGAGCGGATCGTTCGCGACAATTCGCCTTCAAGGGCACGGACAAGATTGATGTTCTGGACGAAGCTGGTCTGTCCGAAGGAATCCGACCTGTCAAAGATTTCGTAACCTACCGAGCCGCCAGCCGGCAGGCCTTCTCCGGCCATTTCCATTCGCAGCCGAAGGGCCTGGTCGCCTGGGACCATGATGGTGGACCCGTCTCCAAGCACCTCGTAGTCCACCTTCTTGGCGTCAAGGCGTGCAACAATCTCGGCCGAGTCACGCGGGTCGAGATTTGCAAACAGCAATGTCCGGGATGGCTGCGCAAGAAAGTGCGTGAGGAGAATATAGCCGACGGCTGCAGCGACCACGAGGCCGACGACAAAGGCAAATCTAAAAGCGCCGAATGACTTCAGGGCTTCCATGAGGACGCAGCTCCCGCACCGTAATCTTTTCTTCTGGGTGGGACTGCGCGAGCCGCTGAGGTTCGCGACAGATCCCGTCTAGGCAAAAATTACCCATGGTGCGGTAAAAGCGCGTTTAATGAGATGTCACCAAAACATGAAGGCCGGGGACGCAGGAGCGCCCCGGCCTTTGCATGTTTCTTTATGGTCCGTTTACGGACTAATTACGGTACTGCTGGACACGCGTCGTGCGCAGGCCTGCGAGACCATACTTGTCGATGGCGCGCTGCCATGCGAGGAATTCCTCGACGGTCAATGTGTATCGCGCGCATGCCTCCTCAAGGCTGAGAAGGCCGCCGCGGACTGCAGCCACGACCTCAGCCTTGCGCCGAATTACCCATCTCTTGGTCCCCGGCGGAGGCAGGTCTGCGATCGTCAGCGGACTCCCGTCGGGTCCGATGACATAGGTAACGCGGCCATGCCGTTCTTCGCTCATCACTGTACACGCTCCTGCACTCGTCGTTCCCATCTGTGCCGACAAGCGTACCTCTCCGGAATGAAAACGACCCAAAGAAACACGCTTAACGCGGCGTTGCCGATACGGATGCGATTTTCGTGCCGTCTGAAATGGGACATTCACGGATGCGAATGCCCCGTCACTGGTTTACCTCTTCAGTCTCGTCAGCTCGTCAAGCATCTCATCCGCGGTTGTGATGATTTTCGATGCTGCGGAGTACGCGCGCTGGATGATTATCATGTCACTGAATTCTTCTGCGATGTCGACAGTGGATTGCTCCACGGACTTGCTCGCAATCTTGCCGGCTCCGGCTTCATCGGCATTCTTCATGCTGGGTGAGCCCGACTGTGTCGTCTGCCCGAATGCATTGCCGTTGCCGATGCGCAGGCCATCGGCGTTTGCAAAGGTGGCGACTGGAAGCTTGTAGAGCCTGCGTTCGATTCCGTTCGTGAATTGGGCGATCACGAAGCCATTGTCGTCGATGCGAACGCCATTGAGCCCGCCATAAAGCGTACCATCGATCGTGCTGCCATAGAGCGAGGACGTCGTGTCGAACTGGGTGAACCCGTTGGCCTGACCTGCCGTGCCGAAACTGAAGTTGATCGTCTGTGGCGCCAGTCCTGATGCTGCGACGAAGGGAACCGTCACGGGCACATTGGCCGCTGGTGTTGCGATGGTTCCATCCGTGTTGAACGTCAGGGATCCAGTGGCGATCGGGTTATTGCCGGCTCCGCCGATATCGCCGGCGGCTCCGTCATACATGATCTCATATTGCCATGCATTTGCGGCGGTCTTGACGAATGAAATCCGCAGCGGTCGAGATCCGCCCTGCGTGTCGAAGATCTCCATGGCTGTTTCAAAGCGTGCGGTGACAGTGCCTGCGGCGATGTCGCCGGCCGTGTAAGGCGTCGTAATCGGATCGGAAGATTGAAGGTTGGCGCGCAATGATGCTGTTGTGGTCGGCAGCGATGCGCCGGTAATGCGGCCGAGGTTGACCAACTCGACGGCGTTGCGGTTGGTCGGTATCTCACCGTTTGCATCCAGGAGCCAGCCCTGTAGGTACATGCCGGAGGAGTTCACGAGGTATCCCGCATTATCCTTCTGGAATGAGCCGGAGCGCGTGAACAGCAACTCGTCGGCCAAAGGTGTTTGGAGCGGTGTCGGGGTGACGACGAAGAAGCCCTGACCGGCGATCGCGAGGTCGGTTGCCGAACTCGTCTGCAGGATGTTGCCCTGGGCTGAGATCTGGGGCAGCGACACGCTCTGGATGCCGCCGATGAAGCTTGTCGAGCCGTTGGACGAGATCAGGCTCGAAAATTCGTTTCGGGACCCCTTGTAGCCGACCGTGTTGACGTTTGCGATGTTCGTCGATGTATGTGCCATTGCTCGGCCGTTAGCCGAAAGGCCGGCAACGCCGGTGTAGAGTGCGCCGTAGAGGCTCATGTCCTGTTTCCTGTTTCAGTTCCGGGAGTGGAGTCCCTTTTGGGTCCTCTGCTCCGCCTGTGTGATCATGAAGCCTTTGGCCGCATGTACCCCAGAGATCACTGGCTTCCTGTTTTTCTAGTTTTTGAAGCCAGTGATCTCGCTCAATCCAAGTTTGCGTGACCCGATAAACATCACCGGATCAGATGCAGACATGTCGATTTCCGATATTGTGCCGAGGCCTGCTATCTTTGCAGAGATAGATGTGCCGTCTTCCCTGGTAGCTGCGACGACGAGTCGATACGTGCCATCTGGCATCGTGTCACCGGCGTCGTTTCGGCCGTCCCAGTTGACCTGATGCGCGCCGGCTTCACGTGACGCCGTGAGTGTCCGGACGGTGTTGCCGTTAAGGTCGGTTATCCGAACCTGCATGTTGGCTGCGGTGGTTGGAAGCGTATAGGTCCAGTGTGCGGCGCCTGCCGCCAGTTCGCTGGCAGGGCCCGCTGTAATCGCCTTCTTGCCCAGGTAAGAAACTGCTGTGGCGCCGGCAGAGGCCCGCGTCGCGGAAATGAGGGTGTCGAGGCTTGAGTTCGTCGCAATCTGCTGTTCGACCTGGCTGTAGGAGACAAGCTGCTCGGTGAACTTGGTTGCGTCGAGTGGTTCAAGCGGGTCTTGATGCTGCAGCTGTGCTGTCAGCAAACGGAGGAATGTCTCGTAATTGCCTGACAGCGACTTTTGTGCCTTGGCGGTTGCTGTTGCGGTAGCTGCAGCTGCGGTGCCGATGTCCATGGTTGCCTGCCTCAAACGTGAATGTCGATGCCGGACTGCCGGCGGGTTGCTATGTGGGTGACGATCTCGGGATTGCGGTTCGGGGCATCACCCGATTGACCGTTGGAGGAGCCGCCTTCCGGGTTCGCCGTGCGATAGCGATTGGGGTTGCCCTGTGCGAGCTGGAAGCTCAGCGAGCTCGAGCCCACATCGAGGCCGGCCTGGCGAAGCTGGTTTTCGAGTGTCCTTGCGTCCTGTCGCAGAAGGTCGAGTGTTTCATGCCGTTCGGCGCGCAGGACGGCGTGAACACGGCCGTCGTCAGCAATACGCAGAGAGATATCAAGCTTGCCAAGCTCCGCAGGGCTCAGCGAAATCTCGAACTGGTTCAGTCCCTGCTCGGCCTTGCGGGCAATCGTCACGGCGAGTGAATCAAGCGGGATAGGGATGGCAGGGGCATGGGGTGCTTGCTGAGCGGCAACGGATTTCAGTTCAACGGCGAAGCCCTGCGTCATGGGCTGCTGGCTTGCTGCCGGATTGGTGTCTGTTATCCGCGTGGCTTCTGGAGATGCACCAGGTGTCGCTTGCCGGGTGTTCAAGGCGTCCGAGGCTGGCGGAGCCTGCTTGACGGCACTGCTTGAATCGTCCTGGGGTGCAAGCATGCTCACCGGGGGCGGTGTCGGGAGCTCGCTGTCCGGAGCTGTGGCGCTTGTCTCGTTGCCATTGGCGGATGTTGCAGGAGTGGCTGCGGCTGCCGTCAGGCCAGCCTGCGTGACTGTGGCTGGCTGTGCCACTGGCGCCAGCGGTGCGGGTGAAAGCGTTTCGGTATCGAGCGGGAACATGCCGTCGTCGCGCGTGGCGTCATCGGGCGCTGTCGCGTTCGGGTTCTGACCGGAGCGGGGTGCGCCCAGAGCCTGAGCGTGGATTGCAGCATTCGCGGTTGCCGGGAGGCTCGCTGAGATTTCCGTCGCTTCGGCGGCGCTGATCACCGTCTGTCCGACCGGCAAGATGGATGGGACGGGAGGCGTCACAGGTGTCGCGGAAGCCGTTACCTGAGGCGTGATGTCTTCTTGCTTGTCGGTGGTACTGCGTTCGGTTTCTGCGGCACGGATTTCGTTGAGTACATCCTCGAAGCTGCTGCCAGCCTGCTCGTCGCCTGTCACGGCCATGCCTCGACCTGCAGCACTGGGAGCTGTCTTGGGAAGGAGTGACGCAATGGAGGCTGCTGCCGTCATGGGAGCCCTCGGGGACATGGATTGACTTTCCGGCTTGCCTGCAAGGGGCTTGCCACGGCCTGGATCGGCTGCGTGCCCCGGTTTCTCCTGGTTGTTCTTGTGCGGCAGCCGGCAGAGTTTGCTGTGTGCGTTGGGCAGTTTTGGCTGGGTACTGTGAATATTGCCGGGGTTCTGCGCGTGGCATCGTGGTTGCAACTCCGATGCCGGGAGATTGCGACGTCGGGCCTGAATTGGCTGCGTTGCTGCCACCAGCTCAGTCTGGTGGGCTTCCAAGGGCAAATTCTGCAGTCATTCCGACGTGCAGTATTTTCCCATATGGCAGGAAAGGGCGTCACGCATGTCGGTCTCTGGCAACATATCGCTTGGTGCGATCATGAATACTGCAGCCAGTGCGCTGCAGGCGAACCAGACTGCCCTGCGGGTGACCTCCAACAATATCGCGAACATCAATACCGAGGGGTATAACCGGCGTCTTGTCGAGTTTGGCCCCCGCCTGACGGCTGACCGGCTTTCGGGTGTGAGCGTCGACCAGATCCGGCGCGTTGCTGACGAGTTTCTGGCACGGGAGGCCCTTGAGGCAACCGGCTCTGTCGGCCAGCTACAGGTGCTTTCATCGTACTTCACGCGTGTTCAGGGGCTGATCGGTTCGATCAATGACGGTAACTCGGTAGGCGCGCGTGTTTCTGCTGCCATGTCTGCGTTGCAGCAGCTCAGCAGTGATCCCGCCTCGCCGGCGCGACGTCACTCCGCGCTTTCGGCTGTCAGCTCGGCTCTTTCGGCGCTTTCAGGCATTGCAAACAGCGTCCAGTCCTTGCGCCAGGATGCGAATGCGCAGATCGGTACGAATCTTCGGGTCGTCAACCAGCTCATTGCACAGATCCATGACCTGAATGGACGGATCAAGACATCGGCGGCGAGCGGCGACTTGACCACCGGTCTTGACGACCAGCGAGAGAAGGCGATCAGCGATCTTTCGAAATATCTGGACGTACGCACGTTCGAACAGCCGGATGGCCGAGTGTATGTGTCGTTGACCGATGGCACGGGGCTGGTTTCCGACCTGAGTTCGGAATTCCGTTATGACGGTCCTGCCTCTGTTTCGACTTCGACGGTTTTCCCATCTGTGATGCTGCAGCGGCTCAATCCTTCAGGCGGGATTTCGGGCCCGGCATTTGCAACGGAATCGCGTATCGCCGGGGGAGAGCTGCGGGGCCTTCTCGACATGCGTGACCGGCGCTTGCCGGATCTTGCCGAGCAGCTCGGCCAGATTGGTTCGGGTCTCGCCGACGAACTGAATGCCATGCACAACAACAGTTCTGCCGTGCCTGCACCCCGGACATTGAGTGGTACACAGACCGGTCTGGCCGCGACGGATGCGCTGAACTTCTCAGGCTTTGTGCGGGTTGCGGTCGTCGATGCGCAGGGACAACTTGTGCAGCAAGTCAACCTTGATACGTCGAGCCTTTCGACCGTCGGCGATCTTGTGACGGCCATCAATGCGGGTCTTGGTGGAGCCGGGACTGCGAGCTTCTCGAATGGTGTGCTATCGGTTACCGCAGCCAACAGCGCCCACGGCATGGCCATGCTGCAGGATCCAGCGTCGCCTGCGCTGCGCGGAGGGCGAGGACTTTCGCACTTCTTCGGATTGAACAACCTCGTCACGGCTGCAAGTCCGTCCAACTTTGCCAAGGGTGTGCAAAGCTCCAATCCGCATGGCTTTGCTGCTGGTGGACAGACGGAATTTGTCCTTCGCGGTACAAATGGCGCCATCCTGACCTCGTTTACCCATACCGTAAGCGGGACAACTGTGGCGAACCTGCTGACGTCGCTGAACACCGCGGCAAATGGCTTCGCAACGTTCTCGCTCGACAGCGATGGAGGCATGATCATGACCCCATCGTCCGCAAATGCGGGGGCTAGGCTTGAAGTCAGGAAGGACACGTCCAACCGCGCCGCCACGGGTGTCACCATGTCCGAGTTCTTCGGGCTTGGTTCGGCGATGCGGCAGAACCAGGCGATGGCTCTGTCCATCCGGTCGGACATTGCCCAGAACGTGTCGCGTCTTTCCCTTGCCAGGCTCGACGTCACAAGCGCCTCGGTGCCAGGCACTGTGGTTCTTGGGGCGAGCGACAATCGCGGCGCGATGGGAATGGCCAATGCTGCGAACGCCCTGCATGGGTTTTCGGCGGTGGGTGGGTTGTCGGCCAGCACACAATCGCTGAGCAGTTACATTGCACAGATTTCCGGACTTCAGGCGGACCTTGCCACATTCGCAGAGGATGAGCGGCTGAACCGTCTGAGCATCAAGGAAGAAGTCGCTGCCCGACGGGACTCGTCGGAGGGCGTGAACCTCGATGAGGAACTGGCAAACATGATGATGTTCCAGCAAGCCTACAATGCCTCTGCGCGCCTGATGAGCGTGGCGCGTGAAATGTTCCAGACCCTGCTTGAAGCGATGTGATGAAGGAGACCTTCCATGCTTGACCGCGTTGGCACACTTTCCATTTCACAGGGGATGATCACCGAGTATGGGCGCATTCAGTCCCGGACGGTGAAGCTGCAGGCTCAGATCTCCAGCGGCAAGGTCGGTGACAGTCTTTCCGACGTAAAGGACAAGGCCTATGTGCTCGTTGCGGCACGCCAGAAGGCGGCGGGGATCGACTCCTATCTGTCGGCCACGAAAGAGGTCCGCAACCGGCTGGACATCCAGGATGTTCATCTTCAGCAACTGTCGGATGTCACGGCCCGGCTAAGAGAGGCGTTTGGCAATGTCCTGGCTGGCGGGCGGGCAGGGCCTCTGATGGATGAAGTTCGGGGGCTTTACCGGGAGACCGTTGGTCTCCTGAATTACAAGTTGAACGGCGTGCATCTCTATGGCGGAACGCGGAGTGATGTGGAACCGGTTTCGGCGCCCGATCTTGATGCGCTGGCTGCGGCGCCCGATGTGGCCAGCATCTTCACGAACACAAGCCAACCGGTCTCGTTCAGCATCGATGAAGGCGAGGTGCTGACCGTGGGTATCACCGCAAGTGATGTTGCGACCAATCTCATGCAGATGTTCAAGGACATCGCGGACTTCAATGCTGGCGGCAGCGGGCCGCTTTCAGGCACGCTCGCGCCTGGTCAGATGAGCTTCTTGACTTCCCTTAATGCGCAGATCCCGACAGTGCTGAACAGCATCACGGAATATGCTTCCCTCAATGGGTCACGGCACGGGCAGCTGGAGCGGACAGCTGACAGGCTTGAAGGGATGGCATCCTATTTCGCAAAGTTCATCGGCGATATCGAGGATGTTGATCTTGCACAGGCCGTGGCACGTCTGAACCAGGACCAGGTTGCTGCGGAAGCCGCAGGGCGCATGATTGCACAGCTCAACGAGACCAATCTGCTGAAATTCCTCTGACCCTGCCTCACATGACTGGTTTCAGCAGGTGTTAAGCTTGCAACGGGCCTGACCGCCGGGATATAGGCGCGGGCCATGATTTCGACCGACCAGATCCGTTCCATCCTCGACCTCCCCGGTGATCCGGCGCGGACTCGCGTCGTCGCGGCCATGTCTGGCGGCGTGGACAGTGCCGTGGCGGCAGCGCTGGCGCGGCAGGCTGGGTATGACGTTGTCGGGATCACGCTGCAGCTTTACGCATCGGGGACGGCGACACGTCGAAAGGGGGCCTGCTGTGCAGGTCAGGATATCGAGGACGCGCGACAGGCGGCGGCGCAGATCGGCATTCCTCATTATGTGCTCGACTATACCGAGCGGTTCCGCAAATCGGTCATCGAGGATTTCGCGTCGAGCTATGCGAGGGGAGAGACACCTGTTCCCTGCATCCAGTGCAACCAGACCGTGAAGTTCCACGATCTTCTGGGTGCGGCCAAGGATCTAGGTGCGCAGGCCCTGGTCACGGGACACTATATCCAGCGGCTGCCTACGCCTTCCGGGCCGGAATTGTACCGGGCGGTCGATGCGTCGCGTGACCAAAGCTATTTCCTGTTTGCAACAACCCGTGCGCAGCTGGAATTCGTTCGGTTCCCCCTTGGTGGATTTCCGAAAAGCGAGACCCGCGCCGTAGCTGCGTCGCTTGGGCTCGGACTTGCCGACAAGCCCGACAGCCAGGATATCTGCTTCGTACCGCAGGGGCGATACAGCGACGTGGTTCAAAAGCTAAAACCTGGCGCGATCGCGCCCGGGGACATCGTTGACCTTAAGGGTCGGGTGCTTGGTCGGCACGATGGCATCATCCATTTCACGGTTGGCCAGCGAAAGGGGCTGGGGCTGGCGCATCACGAGCCGCTTTTCGTCTTGCGCATCGACGCTGCGCGTCACCAGGTCGTTGTCGGGCCTCGCG
>JBEIFU010000039.1:0-15452 GCA_040382295.1 Alphaproteobacteria bacterium | reverse complement strand
TCTCGTGCTTGCCGATGCGCTGGCAGAGGCTGACGCCGAGGTGCCTGACTTGCTGATCTGCATGGCGACGCTGACGGGTGCGGCGCGCGTGGCAACAGGGTTCGATCTGCCACCTTACTTCACGCAGGATGACGTGCTTGCTTGTGAGCTTGAGGCAGCGGCGGTGCGCGAGAGTGATGCGATGTGGCGTCTGCCGTTATGGTCCGGCTATCGCGAGCTCATCGAGAGCAAGGTTGCCGACCTGACCAACAGTCCCGGCAACCCCAATGCCGGGGCGATCACTGCGGCGCTCTTCCTCGAGCGTTTTGTCGAGAAGGCCAAGAGCTTCGTTCATTTCGACATCGCCGCCTGGAATGACCGGGTGCGACCGGGACGGCCGCTAGGCGGGGAGGCGCAGACCGTGCGCGCCATTTTCAGCATGCTGCAGGCCCGCTATGGGCGCGGTCAGTAGCCGCGGCTGAAATCCACCAGGTTTTCAGGCGCGAGGCCTTCGTCGACGCGCGTGATCGTGCGGGCGACATGCGCCATGAAGGCCGCGGGATCTGTCGCGGCTGCCGAGTGGGGCGTCACAACGATCTTCGGGTGCGACCATATCGTGCTGTCCGGCGGGAGCGGTTCCTGCGAGAAAACATCGAGTGTCGCGCCGCGCAGGTGGCCTGTATCCAGAGATGCAAGCAGGTCCTGCTCGACCAGATGGCCACCACGGGCGGCATTGATCACGCAGGCGCCCTGAGGAAGGCCCGCAAACAGTTGCGCATTGAGGATGCCCCGGGTCTGTGGCGTCAGTGGCAGCAGGCAGACAAGGATGTCGGTCTGGGCCAGAAAGGGCGCGAGGCCTTCGGGGCCATGAAATGATGTTATGCCTTCGACTTCACGTGGCGTCTGGCTCCAGCCGGACAAGCGATAGTTCAATGCGCTCAGGGCTTTGGCTGCGGCTTGACCCAGCATGCCAAAGCCCAGGATCCCCACTCGCACATTTTCCGCCCGCGGAGACGCAATCTGTCGCCATTTATGCAGGCGCTGCAGCGAGTGAAGGTCGTGCATTCGTCTGTGCCAGTAGAGCACGTTGAGGACCACGTACTCGGTCATGGACTGGCTGAGCGTCGGGTCTACGACGCGAGAGAGTGGCACGTTTCGCGGGTAGGTCGGGTCCGCGACAATCGCGTCAACGCCGGCGCCCATCGAGAAGACAACCTTCAAGTCTGGCAAGGCGGCAAGGGAACCCGGCTTGGGTTTCCAGGCAATGCAGTAATGGATCTTTTCGGTAGCGCCCGGGTCATCCTCGGTTCGGATTTCCAGGTCTGGACGCAGCCGTTTCAAGTGCGGCGTCCAGAGCTCGAGCGGATAGCCGATGGACTGAAAGAGCAGGCTGCCCTTGGCCATCGTTGGTTGGGCTGCCTTACTTGCTGCCGTTTGCAGGCGCTGGTGTGGTTTCCGGCTTTGGCGCGTCCGCCGGCGCTGTTCCTTCAGCCCCTGGTGCTTGGCCCTCGGCAGGTGCTGCGCCCTCAGCGGGTGCGGCTGTTCCCTCGGCGGCCGGTGGGGCCACCGGGTTTGGTGCCGGGATGGCGAGCGGGGCGTCGGAGAGCGTCCGCAAGTAGGCGATCAGGTTGATGCGGTCTGCCTGCTTCGATAGGCCCGCATACGACATCTTGGTTCCGGCGATCGCTGCTTTCGGGCTTTTCATGAAGGCGTAGAAGTCGTCGTAGGTCCAATCCTTTTCCTTCAGGGCGTTGAAGGCTGGGGAGTAGGCGTAGCCAGCGACCTGGGCATGCTTGGCTCCGATAATGCCCCACAGGTTGGGGCCGATCTTGTTCGGTCCACCCTTCGTGAAGTCGTGGCACTGCTGACAGCGGACGTGGACCTTTTCACCCGCAGCGAGATCGGCTGCCGGGATGACGGTGCCCCAATCCGGCTTGACTTCGGCAACGGCCGCCGTCGCTGCTCCTCCCGCTTCTCCGGTTTCCTCAGCCCCGGCCACTTCCATGCCGGGTTTGTCCGCCTTTGGCGGTGCCATCAGCCCGTTTACGAGCATGTTCAGTGACGCGATGAACAGCACGGTGCCCAGCACGGCGCCGAAAATCTTGTTCCACTCGAAGGAGTCCATTGCGCAATCCTTGCAGGGTAACTTGGCTGAGAAGGCAGCGAATTCCAAGGGATGCGGCGCGCCAAGATTGGCACCGCGCAACGGCCTGAAATGCGCGGGCCGACAATAGCTTCGGCGCTTCCTCGGTCATTGCGGCGGAACGTCGCATTTTGGTTCCTGCCCCAAGACTGGAACACAGTGTCCTCATGACAAACGAACCCCTGATCCTGATTCCGGCCCGCATGGCCTCGACGCGCCTGCCGGGAAAGCCGCTGGCTGACATTCTCGGCGCGCCGATGATCGTGCATGTCTGGAACCGGGCCCGGGAGGCGCAAGCTGGCCGGGTTGCCGTCGCGGCAGCCGAGCGGGAAATCGTCGATATCCTTCTTGCCGCCGGCGGCGAGGCGGTGCTGACGGATCCCAATCATCCGTCGGGCTCCGACCGTATTTTCGAGGCGCTGTCCCGGCTGGACCCTGAACGCCGGCACGAAATCATCGTGAATGTGCAAGGAGACCTGCCGACCCTCGATCCAGGTCTTGTCAGAGGTGTTGTCGAGACCCTGATGCAGTCGGGGGCTGATCTGGCGACCCTGGTGACCGAGATTGTCGATGAGGCCGAGCGCGTAAACCCGAATGTGGTCAAGGCCGTCGTGGCCCTGCCTGCCGGTCGGGTGCATGGGCGCGCTCTCTACTTCACGCGGGCAACAGCGCCCTGGGGCGAAGGGCCTCTCTATCACCATATCGGCATCTACGCCTATCGACGGGCTGCGCTGGAACGGTTCGTCAAGTTGCCTCCATCACCGCTGGAGATGCGCGAGAAGCTGGAGCAGCTGCGTGCACTCGAGGCGGGGATGAGCGTGGCCGTTCGTGTTGTCGATGCCGTGCCCCTTGGCGTCGACACGCCTGCCGACCTCGAGCGCGCGCGTGACATTATCGGTCGCAGGAAGCAAAGTGTGACATGACATCTGATCCACATAACACGATTGCCTTCCAGGGCGAGGCTGGTGCGAACTCGCATATGGCGTGCCGAGAGGTCTTTCCAGCGATGGAAACACTGCCATGCGCGACGTTCGAGGACGTATTTGCTGCGATCAAGGATGGCCATGCGCGGCTTGCAATGCTACCGATCGAAAACTCGCTGCATGGACGCATCACAGATATTCATCACTTGCTACCGGAATCGGGGCTTTTCATCGTCGGTGAGCATTTTCTCCGCATCCATCACCAGTTGCTGGGGTTGAAGGGTGCCACGCTCGAGGGCGTCCGCTCCGTCATGAGCCAGATCCCGGCGCTCGGGCAGTGCCGGAACATCATCCGAAGTCTTGGGCTAAAGATGATCGTGGGAGCCGATACGGCTGGGTCAGCGCGGCATGTGGCTGCCCAGAATGATCCAACCGTTGCAGCGCTTGCCTCGCGGCTTGCTGCTGACATCTACGGTCTTGATGTCCTCAAGGCCGATGTCGAGGATGCTCCGCACAACACGACGCGCTTCCTGATCATGGCGAAGGAGTCCGACGATGCGGAGCCCGGCAGTGGCGATGTCGTGACCACGTTCGTGTTCCGCGTGCGCAACGTTCCGGCGGCCCTCTACAAGGCCATGGGCGGTTTTGCGACGAATGGCGTCAACATGACGAAGCTGGAGTCCTATCAGCTGGAAGGCTCGTTCAACGCGACGCAATTCTATGCCGATATCGAGGGCCATCCCTCGGAGCGCAACGTGCGTCTTGCACTGGAGGAATTGCAATTCTTCTCCTCCTCGCTGCGGGTGCTCGGGGTCTATCCGGCACATCCTTTCCGCAAGACGATCGTGCGGCAGGCCGGCTGAAAGCTCAGGTCGCGTCCAGCCATGTCTTCACAAGCTGGTGTGCGATGGCCATGCGCGGTGGCAGGCGCAATTCATTGGTGCCCCGCGCCATGGCGGCGCGGATTTTCTCGCGTGTGAACCATTTCGCGTCCGACAGTTCGTTGCCGTCCAGCACGATCTCCGTGCTTGTCGCGCGGGCGAAGCAGCCGATCATCAGTGAGGAAGGGTAGGGCCAAGGCTGTGTTGAGTGGAAGGCGACTTCATCGATGCTGATGCCTGCCTCTTCCTTGCATTCGCGTGCGACGGCCTCCTCGATTGTTTCCCCTGGTTCGATGAAACCTGCGAGGGCGGAGTAGAACCCGGGGGGCCATTTGGGCTGTCTGCCCATGAGGCAGGTGTCGCCATGCGTTGGCAGCATGATCACCACCGGGTCGGTACGTGGGAAGTGCTCGGCCCGGCAGGCGGGGCAGGTGCGTTTGTAACCGGCATCCGCGAGTTCGGTTGGACTGCCACAATTGGCGCAGAAGCGATGGCGCTGGTGCCAATCGATCATGGACTTGGCCTGTGCAAGGATGCTTGCATCTGCCGCGTCGATCTCTTCGGCGATCGTTCGAAGGTCGGCAAAGGTTCCGAGACCTGCGAGCGGGCCTGTGTGCTGCGGATCGGCTTCGGCAGAAATGTCGATGGCAAAGTGGGCGCTGCCGTGGTGCTCGCCAAGAAAAATTGTTGTTGTGTCCGCGCGCAACCATGGCCCGACGAGTTCCGTCGTAATCCAGCCGGCTTCCTGCCGGCCCTCGCGTCCGCGGATGAGAAAGGGATTGAGTTTCCATAGAGGTATGAAGGCGGATGTGCGATCGGTGAGGGCTTGTGCGAGCCAGTTCTTGTCTGTGCGTCTGTGTGCGGCCCTGTCTAGCGGAGAATTGGCAAAAACATTGGGGTTCTTAGGCAGGACCAGGCGCATCTGGCGGGTGTCTTTCCACAGGTTTCGGGGCGGAAAGCTTGGCATGGCGGGGCTCCGGGCCGCAATGACCGGGCGTCTTGCGTTTTGCCGCGGCGGGCCCGATATAGTGCGCCGGGAGGTTGGCGGCGGACGAGTTCCTCGCCAACCCGGTCAGGTCCGGAAGGAAGCAGCCGCAACGAGTTTCGACTCGGGTCGTTCGTCAGCCTCTCACCTTGGATCCACTCACACGCATGGCGCGCAAAACGGACAAGGGTTCGGCTCAGGCCGACGCCGTTACGGTCCCCGACAAGGCTGACGGCGCCTACCGGGTGCTTGCGCGCAAGTATCGCCCCCAGACATTCGAGGATGCCTTCATCGGTCAGTCGGCCATGGTGCGCACGCTCGGGAATGCGTTTGCGGCCGGGCGGATCGCTCATGCCTTCATGCTTACGGGCGTGCGGGGTGTCGGCAAGACCACCACCGCGCGCATCATTGCCAAGGCCCTGAATTGTATAGGTCCGGATGGCAGCCGTACTGCGCCGACGGTCACGCCCTGCGGTGCGTGCGAGCCGTGTGTGTCGATCACGGAATCGCGCAATGTCGACGTGCAGGAAATGGATGCGGCGTCGCACACGGGCATCGATGATATCCGGGAGATCATCGAGGGGGTGCGCTATGCACCGGCCCAGGCACGCTACAAGGTCTACATCATCGACGAAGTGCACATGCTCTCGAAGGCTGCATTCAATGGGTTGCTGAAGACGCTCGAAGAGCCGCCAGGCCACGTCAAGTTTGCGTTCGCTACCACGGAAATCCGTCGTGTACCCATCACGGTTCTCTCTCGCTGCCAGCGTTTCGACCTCAAACGGGTCAGCGTGGATGAGCTTGCGGCGCATCTTGCACGGATCTGCACGCTGGAGCAGCAGCCTGCATCCGAGGGCGCGCTTCGTCTGATCGCGCGCGCGGCCGAGGGCTCAGTCCGTGATGCGCTATCCTTGCTTGACCAGGCATTTGCGCATGCGGGCGGGGCCGAGATCCAAGAAGAGCCTGTCCGGCTCATGCTTGGGCTGGCCGATCGTAGCCGCGGAATCGAGCTCTTCGAGCGATTGATGCGCGGTGCGATCCCGGAAGCGCTGGCCGAATTCCGCAGCCAGTACGATTCCGGGGCAGATCCGCTCTCGGTCATGCAGGATCTCGTGCAGATCTGCCATGAGGTGACACGCGTGAAGGTCACGGGCGGCGTGTCAGTTTCAGGTGCGCCAGCGGAGGAGGCGCGCCGTGTTGCCGAGCTTGGTTCCAAGCTGACCATTCCGCAGCTTGCGCGGACCTGGCAGTTGCTATTGAAGGCCTTGTCCGAGGTGCAGTCTGCCCCCGATGCTGCGGCGGCCGCGGAAATGGCCATGATCCGTATTGGCTTTGCCTCCGAACTTCCGCCCACGGAACAGATCATCCGTTCTCTGGGTACGGGGAGTGGTGTCCCTGCTTCGCGCGCAACGGTTCCAGGTGCGCCATCGACCGTGGCGTCGCCTGGGCCTAACCTGCGTGCAGCCTCTGTTGCTGGCGAGGCCAGCGCCGCCATTGCCTCACCACAGCCGCGCGCCGAGCTTATGCCGGTGGCGCGAGCTGAAGCGTCTGCGCGGCTTGACACATTCGAAGATGTGCTTGCGTTCGTGCGCGAGAAGCGCGAGATGCGTCTTCTGTATGCGCTCGAGAACCAGGTGCATCTTGTGGGCTTTGAGCCCATGCGGCTCGAGGTCCGGCTGGATCCCGCCGCACAATCCACCTTGCCCGGGGAAATCTCGGATCGGTTGTCTAAGTGGACAGGCGCGCGGTGGATCGTGACCGTTTCTGGTTCAGAAGGTGCACCAACGATTGCTGCGCAGCGTGTGGCGCATGAGCGGGCGCGACGTGAGTCGGCGGAGCAGGACCCACTGCTCAAGGCAGCGCTGGCTGTCTTTCCCGGCGCGCGACTGGTTGCGGTGCGCGATCGTGATGCCCTCGGAGCGCCTGTCGATGGAGGGGAAAGCGAATGAAGAACTTCAACGAGATGATGAAGCAGGCGCAGATGCTGCAGCAGCGCTTCCAGGAGGCGCAGGACAAGGTTGTGCTCGTGGAGGCCGAGGGGCAGTCTGGCGGGGGCATGGTCAAGGTCACGCTGAACGGCAAGGGTCTTGCCCGCGTCGTTCGTATCGATCCGTCGCTGGCGGATCCGAAGGACATCGGCATGCTGGAGGACCTGGTGCTGGCTGCAATCAACGATGCGCGCACGAAGGTCGATGCGCGCGTGGCCGAGGAGATGGCGAAGGTCACTGGCGGGTTGCCGCTCCCTCCGGGCCTGAAGTTCTGAACCATGGCGGCTGCGCTTTCCGGGCCTGAGATCGAGCGTCTCGTGCAATTGCTCTCGCGCCTGCCGGGGCTTGGGCCGCGCTCGGCACGTCGCGCGGTTCTGTTCCTCCTGAAACGCAAGGAAACGCTGCTGGTGCCGCTGACCGCGGCGCTCGAGGAGGCGGGGCGCAAGATCCAGTCATGTCGCACCTGCGGCAACCTTGATTCCGCGGAGACCTGTTCGGTCTGCACGGATCCGCGACGTGATTCCGGGCTGATCTGCGTGGTCGAGGATGTCGCCGATCTGTGGGCGCTCGAGCGGGCGGGGGTGTTCCGCGGGCGCTATCATGTGCTGGGTGGAACGCTGTCGGCGCTTGATGGTCGCGGTCCAGACCAGCTCAATCTTGCGGGCCTCGTCGAGCGGGTGAAGGCGGGCGGGGTACGCGAAGTCGTCCTCGGGCTAAATGCGACGGTCGAGGGGCAGACGACGGCGCATTATGTCACCGACCTGATTGCTGTTGAGGGAGTGTCGGTCACCCGACTGGCGCACGGTGTGCCGGTTGGCGGCGAGCTCGACTATCTGGACGAGGGCACGCTGGCGGCGGCGTTTGCTGCCCGGCGGGCGATGTAGCCGACGTCATGGCTGCGGCTATTTTCGTTCGATCAGTGCCAACAGGGCGCGCTCGGCTTCTTCCAGCAGCACTTCGCGCCTGATCGGCGGGCTCGTTGCCTCGGCGTCCAGCACCGTCTCGGCGAGGCGTTCCACGATGCCCAGGATCATCAGGAGTGTTGCGCGGTGGCGCTGCGCCGAGAGGCCTGTGGCCGCAGCGAGATAGCCGAGCTGGCGCGCGCGGGAGGCCTTTAGCGCTTCGGCCACCGCCGGTTCGATGCGGGCCACGGCCCTGAGTGTCGTCCTGAATGCCGACCATTCGCCGTGGAAGCCGATGATGAAGCCGAGTGCGCGGCGCAAGCGCTTCTGCAGCACGGTCTCGCCTGCCATGGCCGCCTCGAGCCCTGCCCATTCTCGGCCGACGTAATCCTCGTAGACCGCGAGCAGTATCGCGGCCTTGTCGGCAAAGTGCTTGTAGAAACTCGCGGGCGCGTAGCCGGCGGCGCGCGCGATCGCGTTCGTGTCGGTTGCGAAGTAACCCTCGCGGTTGAAGATGCGGGCGGCGGCGGTCATTAGCGCCTCGCGCGTGGCGGCGGGGTTGCGTGGTCTGGGCTTCTGGCTGGTTTGGGCCGTGCGCTTGCGGCGTTTGACATTGTCCATAATGGTGATGTAAACATCATTATATGTGATATAAAAATCATTATTAGGGGTGTCATGGCGCGTTTACTGGGGATTGCGTCTTATCTTGCGGTTCTGGCGGCGGGCATCCTCGGCGTGATGCTGGTTGTTGCGCTCGAGGCCGGGGTCACGCAGCAACGGTTCGAGACCGTCATCGCCATCGCCAGCTACAGCGCGCAGTTCGCGGAGGCGCGCCAGCCGATGATGGTGACGCTGTTCTTCGATAATCTTTTCATCCTGGCCTATGTCGGCGCGATCTGCCTTGCGATGGCAGGCCTGCGTACGATCGAGACCGCGTGGATCGCCGGCGCTGCGGCCGTGGGAATGGTGGCGACCGGACTGCTCGACTATGCAGAAAACCTGCACTTCCTGACAATGTATGCCAACCTTGCGGCAGGTATTCCGATCAGCGAGGCAGAAATCGGATCGCGCATGTGGTCAAGCCTCATGAAGTGGCATATCGCCTATGCTGCCATGTTCGCGGCGAGCTTCGTGATTCCGGTCCGCGGTATCGTGAGCTTCGTGCTTGTCTGGAGCATGCGCGTTGTGCTGCCCGTCGTTGGCGTGCTGCACTACACGACGCCCGAGGCGTATCATGCCATGCTGGGGCTCGCGCGCTACGTGCTGATGCTTGCGGGCTTCCTCCTGATGGCCCTTGTCTTCAGCAGCGAGGCGCAGCGGTTGGCAAAGTCAGGCGGCGCCTAGCGGGTGTTGATACCGAGGAGAATGTCCCGGATGCTGTCGGTGCCGAGGCTGAGGATCAGCACATAGACCGACAGGAACGCCATGCCGCCGAAGAAGGCGATGACGGCGAGCACGAGGCCGAGGGCCGAGAAGCCATTGCGCCAGGCTGTCCAGAGGGCCGACAGGACCAGAAAGCCCATGAAGTCCAGGTTGAACTGTCCGGGCCATGCCATGGCAGCCATGTCTCCAAAGAAGACGGGCAGGAGGTTCATCCCGTGGTTCTGGATCACGACGAGCGTGTAGCCCGTCAGCACGGCGAGGTGGAGCACCAGGACAGTTCGCAGGATGAGCATGGGTTGGGATCCTTTCTGTCCTGCTGATTATCGTTTGGGTGTGCGTTGGACAATTACCTTGGAGGTCGTTGTGGGCATCTCCTCCTCGCTTGCGAGGATGTGGATGCAGCAGCGACAGCTGCTGCAGACGGAGGAGTAGGGTCGGGTTGTGCGCGGTGGAAACGAACTCCCTCCCCCGCGCCAAGGCGCGGGTACTCCCTCGCGGGGCGAGGGAGACAGGGATGGATCAGCGTCCCCGGAATACCGGGGGGCGCTTTTCGACGAAGGCAAGCGAGGCCTGCTTGTGGTCGTCGGTCTGCATGGTGCGGACCATGTGGATCGCCTCGATGTCGAGGACGCTGGCCAGCGTGCCATGCTCGGCCATGTTTAGGTTCTTCTTCATGTAGCCGACGGCGACGGTGGGCAGGTCGGCGAGCTTGCGGGCGAGGGCTGCGCCTTCGCGGGCAAGGTCGGCTGCGGGTACGGCGCGATTCACAATGCCGAGATTTGCCGCTTCGGCGCCAGTGATGACGTCGGCAGTGAAGTAAAGCTCTCGGGCCTTGGCTGGGCCGACGAGCTTGGTCAGGAAATAGCTGCCACCATAGTCACCCGAGGCGCCAATCTTCGAGAAGGCCGTCGTCAGCTTGGCGTTGTCGGCGGCGATGCGCATGTCGCATGCGAGTGCGATCGACATGCCGGCGCCCGCGCAGGCGCCAGGGATGATGGCGAGCGTTGGCTTGGGCATCTCGTGCAGCCAACGCGAGAAATCGGCACCTGCGCGCAGGCTGATCACGCGTTCGTCAAAGCTGGGTGGCGCGGCACCCTCGGTTTTCGGGGCGACGAAGCCCTTGACGTCACCACCTGCGCAGAAGGCACTGCCGGTTCCGGTGATCACCACGGCGCGTACCTTGGGGTCGACAGCGAGGCGGGGGGCTGCCTTCGCGAGGTCATCTATGATTTCTGGCGTAAGCGCATTGCGTGCCTCAGGCCGGTTGAAGGTCAGGGTGGCGATGCCGTCCTCGAAGGTCTCGATCAGGTGGTCGGTCATGGGCAGTTCCTCGCGTATGTACCGAACGCATTCAAACCCAAACGAGGGGCCTGTGCAAACCGAGGCCCTTTGCGTTGCTCCAGCGATTGCTCTTATCATTACTTCCGACTTGCGTAGCTTTTGCCGGTCGCAGGGCTCACACGCCGGAGATTGACACATGCCATCGATTACGATCGTCGCCATCGGGCGTGTTTCCTGCCGCCGGCAGGAGCCAATTGATGACGCGTGGGATTCGGTGCCTTCGGAGATCAAGCTTGATGCTGCGGTGCTGGGCCCGGATGCGCTGGTGGGTCTTGAGGCGTTTTCACATGTCGAGGTGATCTATCTCTTCGACCAGGTTGGCGAGAATGACGTGGTTACGGGGGCGCGGCATCCCCGCGGTCGCTTGGACTGGCCCAAGGTTGGCATTCTCGCTCAGCGCGGCAAGAACCGTCCCAATCGCATCGGGGCCACGATCTGCAGGATCGTCGGCGTTGAGGGGCAGGTCCTGAAGGTCAGCGGACTTGATGCGATCGACGGCACGCCGGTGATCGACATCAAGCCGGTAATGTCCGGGTTCATGCCGCGCGGAGACCTGCGCGAACCGGATTGGGCGCGAGAGATCATGAAGGATTACTGGTGATCGCTGCCCTGCGTGACGGGGAATGGCGCACCCGGAACGATTCGAACGTCCGACCCCCAGATTCGTAGTCTGGTGCTCTATCCAGCTGAGCTACGGGTGCTTGCCGCAGGAGGCGCGGAACTTAGTGCGGGGCCGCCTGTTGCGCAAGGGCAGAAAAGAGGGAATTCCGGGCCTTTCGACGCGGGGCATGGCATCGGGTCCGATTGCATCCGGCGCGATCGGCCTTATTGTCGCCAAAACCAAAGCCCTTACCTGCTCGATTATCGTGGGGTCGCATGATGTCTGGTTTTCGCCAAGTCCGGTTCTTGAGTGCGGCTGCCTTGTGCATGGGGCTCGCAGGCTGCTCGACGGTCAGCGACAAGCTTTTCCCGTCGCAGCCTTCGACGCCTGGCCTGCCGGGGACTGCCATGCCGCAAACCGGTACCTCGGTTTTCACGCCAGTTGGCGTGGCGCCCGGCGTCAATAGCGGCTCGCCGCAAAGCGCGCAGATCGCCTCGTTGCGCAGCCGACTTGTGGCGCTGCAGGGGGAAGTTTCTGCCCGCAATGCGACATTGTCGGAGCTGCGGCAGAGGGCTGCCGGAGAGGGTGCGACTTATCGTATCGCGCGCAACGAGATGGCCTCAGGGGCAACTGCAGCGTCGTACCCGAAGGCGGTCGCGGCGCTTGACCGATTGGCGGCGGCGACGAATGCGCTGGATGGCGAGATGCGCATCATCGCTCGGGGTTCGGCGGAGGCCAACAAGCTCATGCTGGAGACTGTCGGCGTGCGTGATGGCAATGACGAGGACAAGCGCCAGCTCAACACGCTGCGCGGCGAGATCGGGCAGACGGCCAACCAGCTCGACCGGATGGTCAATGACCTCTCGGCGGAGTTTGCGGCACAGTCTGCCTTCCTCGCCAAGGAACGTGCGTCGCTGGCGGCGCTGGGGCTGCCAGCGCCGACTGTTTCAGCGGCTGCTGTTACTCCAAGCCTGCCACCCCCGTCGATGTCTCAGCCTGCCTTCGTGAAGATCAAGTTCGATACGGCGCGCGTGGCCTATCGCGAGACGCTGGCCAGTGCTGTCTCTACTGCACGCCGGCGCAAGCCCGATGCTGTATTCGACGTGGTTGGGGTCTCGGCGGGGCGCAGTGTGGTGCCGGAGGGGACGGCAAATGCAACCGACGTCGTCAACACGCTGACAAGCCTGGGTGTCGACCCTTCGAAGATCCGTGTGTTCAATTCGTCGAGCCCGACCATCAACGCGCATGAAGTGCGCATCTATGTTCGCTAGGGCCTTCAGCCTGTCGTGCTGAAGCCCGAGGCGTGCACGTCCCTGTAGGCTTTCCATGGGCCGAGACTGCGGGCTTCGAAAACCCCGCGGCCTATTGCCCGGGTGAGGCAGTCGGCGGCGAGTGTGCCCAACCTTGTCAGGTGCCACGCATGTGGTTCCTCAAGTGACCGTGCGCCCGTGGCCAGAACGAAGACAACATCTCCGTCGAAGGGTGCGTGCACGGGCCTGAGCGCTCGCGCCATGCCGTCATGGGCCATGATGGCGATGCGCTTTGCCTGCGCGGGTGTGAGCGTGGCGTTCACCGCGATGCAGGCGATGGTCGTATTCTGTGCGGGTTGAGCCGGGCGCTTGATGTCTTCGGGCAGGCCCGGCGTTGGCAGGGGGGCGCGCGGTGGTCGTTGATAGCCCAATTCGCCCCCCTGCTCGAAGGGCCAGGCCCAGAGTGTTGAGGTTCCCGGCATGACCGCTGAACCGAACGCGTTCACGGCCGCGATGGCTCCGATCTCAAATCCGTCTTCGGTAATGAAGGAGGCGGAGCCCAGTCCGCCCTTCAGTGCGCCAGCGCGTGCGCCATATCCGGCGCCTGCATTGCCCAGGCTGAAGGTGTCGGCTGCGGCGTTGCAGGCCCTTTCCCCCAGCCTGCGATAGGGAGGCTCTGCTCCCCAGTCCTTGCTTCCGCCGTTCGTGAGGTCAAAGAGGATGGCTGAGGGAACGATCGGTGCGACGAGGCTTGCGCCCTGAAGGCGGAAGCCTCGGCCCTGCGCGGCGAGCGTGCTGGTCACGGCGCCTGCCGCATCCAGACCAAAGACGGATCCGCCCGACAGGACAATGGCGTCGGCACCTACGTTCAGGCCCTCTGGCATCAGGGCCTCGGTTTCGCGTGTTCCGGGGCCGCCGCCACGAATGTCGACTGCGCCGACCGCCCGGTCACCGGCCAGGATGACGGTGACCCCCGTCATTACGGAAGGGTCTTCGCTGTTGCCGACTTTTATGCCACGAACGTCGGTGATGAGATTGCGCGAACCGGGAGTAATCATGAGGCTGACGCTAACCCTTCGGGCGGTCGTGTGCAATTCGCTGATGCTGCTTGCGATCGTGCTTGCGTCTGGTGCAGCTGCGCAGGCTGCCCAGTCCCCTGTTATCGTCGCGTCGCACCCGCTGGCTTCGGAGGCTGGGGCCGAGATGCTGCGGCGAGGGGGCTCAGCCGTCGATGCGGCTATCGCCGCGCAGATGGTGATGACGCTGGTGGAACCACAATCCTCGGGTATTGGTGGCGGTCTGTTCCTGCTGCATTACGATCCGCGCACGCGTGCAATCGACAATTACGACGGGCGAGAGACGGCACCGGCATCGGTGACGCCCAACCTGTTCCTCGGGGCTGATGGAAAGCCGCTTGGTTTCATCGAGGCCGTGGTCGGAGGGCGCTCGGTCGGGGTGCCGGGTGCGGTCGCGGCGCTCTGGCTTGCGCATCGTGATCATGGGCGCCTGCCTTGGGCCGATCTCTTCGTACCTGCCATCCGGCTGGCGCGCGAGGGTTTTACGGTGTCGCCGCGTCTTGCCAAGGTGATCGGGATGGTGCCGTCTCTCGATCTTGTGCCATCAACGGCGTCCTATTTCAAACCGAATGGGAGGGCCCTTGCTGCGGGCGACGTCCTGAAGAATGGGGCGCTTGCCGATACGTTGCAGCTGATTGCCGCAAACGGGCCCGACGGGTTCTACAAGGGTGCTGTTGCGCAGGCGATCGTTGATGCCGTGGCGCGCGCGCCGCAATCTGCGGGGGTGTTGACGCTTCTTGACCTGAAGTCCTTTCGGGCAACCAAGCGGGAAACCCTATGCGGAACCTATCGCAGCTACCGTATCTGTGGCATGCGGCCGCCAAGCTCGGGTGGTGTTGCGACGCTGCAGATCCTGAAGCTTCTCGAGCGGTTTGACATGGGGGCGCTGGAGCCAGCTTCGGCGCAGGCGACACATCTCTTTGTCGAGGCGCAGCGGCTTGCCTTTGCGGACCGGGCGGCATTCCTGGGTGATCCGGCTTTCGTGCCTGTTCCGATCCAGGGTCTTCTGGCTTGGCCCTATCTCAGGCAGCGGTCGCTTCTCATCGATCCTCTGGTGGCGCGGGCGCAGGCCGAAGTGCTGCCGGGGGACCCGCGCGGGGCGAGCCGCGTCTATCGCCGCCTGCGCATTCCGGATCATGCCCGGCCTTCGACGGCGCATGTCAGTGTGATCGATGCGCGGGGGCAGGCGGTTGCGATGACGACGACTGTGGAAGGGCCTTTCGGCAGTCATCTCATGGCGGCGGGGTTCATGCTCAACAACCAGCTGACGGACTTCTCCTTCAGGCCTATGGCCGATAACCGGCGTCTGGCAAATGCGCCTGCGGCGGGCAAGCGGCCATTGTCCTCCATGTCGCCGACATTTGTATTCGACGCTCAAGGACGGCTTCATGCCATCATCGGCTCGCCTGGCGGGTGGCGGATCATTCCTTATGTCTCCAAGACGCTAGTGGGGCTGATCGACTGGAAGATGGACATGGCAACTGCGGTGAGCCTGCCCAATGTCACGAGTCGATCGGCGGTGGTGGAGCTTGAGGTCGATCGCGGGCTTGAGACGCTGGGCGCTTCGCTCGCGGCGATGGGGCATGATGTCAAATTCATCGAGCAGACCAGTGGCCTCAATGGCATGCGGATCGTCGGTGGGCGCATCGACGCTGCGGCGGATCCGAGGCGCGAGGGCGCGGTGCGCTAAGTGATTGCGATGAAAGTACTTGAGTGTGCTGTCACCGTAATTGGGCCAGCTGGGCAGCGAGGCCGCGGAAGGCGAGGTCTTCGGCGGTGACGAGGTGGCAGGGGATGGGTTCGAGGTAGCTGCGCAGGCGCCCCTTGGCTTCAAAGCGGTGGCGGAAGAGCTTCCGGTCGAAGAGGGTGCCCCATTGCCGGAGGATGCCACCGGCAATGAAGACGCCGCCGCGGGCGCCGAAGGCCAACGCCAGGCTGCCGGCGGTGCTGCCCAGCATCGCGGTGAAGGTGGCTACGGCTTCGGTTGCGAGCGGGTCGCT
>JBEIFU010000038.1:0-15518 GCA_040382295.1 Alphaproteobacteria bacterium | reverse complement strand
GCCGCCAGCACCTGCAGCTGCAGCTGGACATCGCGCCGAACCGTGTCACCAAAGAGCTGGAACGTGTCATCGCTGACATCGAGGTTGATACCGGCAAAGTGCCCAGGCTCGGTTTGCTCGAGCTCCCCCATCTCAAGCTGGCCAAGCCCGCCCTCGACAAATGCAAATGGCATGATCCAAGCGAGGCCGCGCTTTCCCTGTGGCATGGCGGCGTTGCCGCCCGGCATGCGGGCCACGACGCTGACCCGGTCTTTTTCGAAATCGGTTGGCTTGACGTTCAACATGACGCCATTCGCAAATACCACCTGGGTCACGCCGATATCTGGCTGGAACCGCCGCGAGGCTACAGCGCCCGCTGGCCCGAAGTCTCGGTAGGTGAATGACTTGATGGCGTCCTTTGGGGGTGGCGCGACCGCTGTTTTTACGCTGGCCCGGTAAGCACTTCGGACCGCTTCGGTACCGCCATCGATCGCACGCGCAGATGCTACATGCAGCAGGGGACCGGCGCCGCTGAAGGTTGCGCGCAGGATACGGGTGACTTCCTCTGCCTTTATGTCTGCGGTGTGGCCTGTGAAGAGAGCGAGGTCCGACTGCGGGTCGGTGGGGACGCCGCCGGCTGCGACCGCGTCCAGGATGCCCTGCGATACGTCGACATTTGAGCGTGTATCGGCATTGGCGCTCATCAGAAGAAAGGGGGATCGCTGCTCCAGCGCCTCGCGCTCGACTTCGCTTTGCTGGAGACCGTGCACAAGTGCGCGCCGAAGCTCCTGCTCGGCGTCAGCCAGCCCCTTCTGCCATGCGCCGTCCTTTGGCCGGACCGTGAGCATGGCAACGACACCGCCGCCAAGCACAATATCGCGACCGACCTGCGCTGCAATGAAGGAGGTATCGGCCTGCCGTGCAAGCTTCCCCAGACGCCGGTTGAGCACGGTGAAGCCGACGAGGCGCAGATGCGCCTCCCGACGCCTGGCAACCGTCTCGGGGCGCGTGTCGAGGGGCTGCACCCATGCGACGCTCAGAAGCTCCTGGAGACCAGGCTCGGAAACGAGTGCCACTGACAATCCCCGTGTGCCGGGTTTGTCAAAGGCGCTCGGGGGGCGTGCCCGACCTGCGGGCCGCCAGTCGGCAAAGGTGGACTGGATCCGTGCCTCCAGCGCGTCCAGGGGCAAATCGCCTGCGATGACCAGCAGCGCGCGCTCGGGTCGATAGTGGCGTGCATAGAAGTCCCGCAGGTCGGCGGCTGAGGCCCTACGAATGAACCCCAGATCTCCCATCGGCGGGCGTACGGCGTATTTCTGGCCAGCAAACCAGAGTGCCAGCTCGGCTTGCATCGACCGCAATGCCGGCGTGTCGCGCGCGCGCTCCTCCGAGAGAATGACGCCCCGCTCGCGATCCACGGCCTCCTGCGAAATGGTCAGCCGCCCCACGATCTCCCGCATGATGCTGAAGCCTGTGGTGAGCACTTCGTTGCGCACGCTCGGCAGGGACAGGCTGAAGACCGTCGCATCGTAACCGGTTGAGGCATTGGCTGCCGATCCGATCTGCATGCCCATGCGTTGCAGAGCCTTGAACATCTCGCCTTCCGGGTAATTCTCGGATCCGTTGAAGGCCATGTGCTCGAGGAAATGTGCGACACCCCTTTCGTCATCACGCTCGTGCAGCGAGCCTGCCTCGATCCGCATTCGCATCGACAAGGTGCCCTGCGGATTGGCATTGCGCTTGATCACGTAACGCATGCCGTTAGGCAATGCGCCAAAGCGGGCGGTGGGGTCGGCCTTGAGGTCGCTGGTATACTGGGGCCAGACAGCGCGCGCCGCAGGTGCCGCAGAAGCATCGCTGACAATCGAAGCCGCAACCATCAAGGCGAGGACAAGAGCGAGAAGACGGTTTGCGTACGCGTGTCGCTTCAACATCGGCATCCTCTGTCGGAAAGTGAGTAGCACAATAGCCTCGAGCCGATGCAGAAGCTATGCGCCGGTCTCAACGATGAGGTGCTCGAGACCCCGGAAGCCCGGCAAGGCCCGCCACACGAACGTCTGGGGTGCAAGGCGCAGCTTGGGGAAGTGTTCGAACAGGCGCGGGATAGCCACCTGCCCTTCCATCCGCGCAAGGGGTGCGCCAATGCATATGTGGGCACCGCCGCCGAACGACATGTGTGGAGCGCGCTTGCGCGTTATGTCAAAGCGATCCGGATCCTCGAAGACCGCCGGATCCCGGTTTGCGGCGCGGACGAATGTCATCATGGGGTCGCCCGGATGCACGGGGCAGCCACCTACCTGCATGTCGCGCGAGGCAACCCGGGAGGTCAGCGATACCGGCGCCTCAAAACGCAGTACTTCTTCCACGGCACTGGCCGCCAGCCCTGGATCGGCCCGCAGCGCTTCGAGCTGCTCCGGGTGGCGAAGGAATGTGTAGACACCATTGCCGATCAGGTCGGTGGTTGTCAGGTTTCCTGCAACCAGCAGTGACGCAAGATTGATGCGGATCTCTGCATCGCTCAGGGGCGCGCCCTCGGCCTGCAGCTGCACCATGTCGGTGATCAGGTCGTCTCGTGGCGCTCGGCGCCGATCGTCCATGGCGTGCGTGAAATATGCCGTCAGTGCTGCATCGGCCGCAACCATCTGGCGTGTCTGCTCTTCCGAACGCATGACGTGAAGAGCCAGGATGATGCCTTCAGACCACTCGCGGAATTCCTGCAACCGGTCAGACTCCACGCCAAGGATCCTGGCAATCACGAGGATCGGGATGGGAATGCCGAAGTCGTCGATCACGTCGAACTGCGTGCGCCGGGAAAGGCCTGCGAGCACTTGCAAGACGATCTCATCGACATCCGCGCGCTGCCGGGCGGCGCGGCGATAGAAGGCCTTGGTCAGCGGCTGTCGCACACGTGCGTGATCGGGATCGTCGAGGAACAGGATCGACTCTCCCTCACGGGGCTGGGCCTCGCCACGCCGATTGGCGAACTGGTGGAACATGGAATCGGGTCGTGCCCGAGATGGGTGTCGCCAGAGCGAGCGGTCATTGACCACCGACTTCACATCGTCATAGCGCGTCAGCACGAACTGGTTGCTCTGATGATCGTGATGGACCGGGCACCTCGACTGAAGGTCTGCAAGCAGGGGATAGGGATCGTCGCGCGCCGCGGGATCGAGACCCATCAACTGGAATGCCGTGGGAAGTGGCTTTTCGCTCATATTTTCCTCTTACCACAACCGTTTGCCTGCCGAAAGCGACAGGATTAAGGCCTGCTTAAGCGCACGACGCTAGATTTTGGTCCCTGCGGTGTTTGACCGGATTTGCCCATGGAGATCGTATCGAGCCCCTTGCCGGCACTGGCGATAGATGTCGGCGATACGTCCCTCAAGCGCGATCCTCAAACCGCGCGCGCACAGGGCGCGGCCATTCCTGGTGCGCCTGCGTCTCAGGTCGCGGTACCGCCAGCCCTGTCCGGCGACACCGTTGCACGGACCTTGCTTGCTGCGCTGGCCTCGATTGCCTCGCAGCAGGACAGTTTGCCCCCGCTGCTCGCGGACCTGACCAAGGCGCTGCCGCTCGCCAACCTACCTGCGCCTGTGAGGACGGAGATCGTGCGTGTCCTCGCGCTCGCTGAACCGGTCAGCAAAGTGCAACCCGTCCTCGAGGAGAGCCTGCCAACACCGGCTGCGGCAACATCGACGCCTGCAAGCCTGACCCCTCTGCCGCGCCCTGCGCTGCCTGCGCTTGCCGAGGCGCTCGAACGCCTGCAGGCAAGCATCCGCCAATGGCAACCCGAGGCTGCCAGCCCGACAGCGCCGAGCAGGCCGCAAGCCCCGCCCGATCCTCCTGCTGGCGCCCTGGCGATGGTGCCGCCACCTGCGCTCCCGCTGCTTCAGCAGGTCGCGCGCGGTGGTGGCCTTGCGGATGCGCTCGCATCCCTGCTGGTTGCCCAGCAGCCCCAGATGACGGCTCAGGACGCCTTGCGCCGGCAACGCGGCACGGGACAAAACACCTTGGCTGGCGCGTCAGCGGATGGCGACGCTCTCCTGGCAAACAATGCGCTGGCAGCCTATCGAAAAGCGATGCCGTCAGCGGCGAAAGCGCCGCCGACATCCTGGCCTGCCGAGCCATCGCCGGCCTTTATCGCCAAGACCTTGCTCCAACGCGCGGAAGCCGCCCTGTCGCAAACCCGCGTTCTTGAGGTTGTGAGCCAAGGCTTGCGCGCAGAGCACGCCCAGCCGGCGCCTCCGAGCGCAACCTCGATGCACTGGGCCTTCGACGCGCCGCTGGCAACGCCCTTCGGGCGCGCGCTTGTGCGCTTCGAGATTGACCGGCAAACCCCACGCGCGGCCCGCGAGAGGCAGGAACCCGTCTGGCGTGTCCGCCTCGCGCTTGATGTCGAACCCCTTGGTCCCGTTCACGCGCAGATCGCGCTGCAGGGCACCAAGGCCTGGGTCAGCCTCTGGGCGGAAAGATCGCAGACGGCGCTGCTTCTGGACGAACAGAAAGGCGAGCTGCGCCAGACCCTCGTTGCAGGCGAGATGGACGCCGAAATTGTCCTGAACAGTGCCATGCCAACTGCGCCGGGCGCCGGAAAGGGCACGATCTGGGACGCCAGCACATGACCGAGCGCCGTGACCTGCCGGATGACAAGCCCTCGATTGCGGTTGCGCTCGACTATCAGCGCGGCCAGACCCCGCGTGTGGTTGCCACCGGCCGGGGATATGTCAGCGAGCGCATCGTTGAAGTGGCAAAGGCGCACGGTGTTCCGTTGCAGAAGGATCCTGCGCTGGCCAAAGCGCTCTCCACGCTCGAACTCGAGCAGGAAATCCCGGAGCAGCTCTACAAGGCCGTGGCGCAGGTCCTGGGCTTCATCCTCAAGGCTGCGGGCAAACTCTGAGCCCTGCGACCACCTCGGCCCTCGTTCACAGGCAGCGAGACATTTCCACAGCCGATCCTGAGGGCGATCACGCGAAATCCCGGATGAGGGTGGTTTTGGTACGCTCCCGACCGGTTCTCCACAGACCCTGAGCCATGGCACCATCGGGTTGCTGGTGTGATTCTGGGTTGCTCTCTTCCACCGCATGCGCCGCCACTTGCCGCGGCAGGCAAAGCGACCCTGCCCTGTGGATTTCCCCACAGACGTTTCCCCGCCCTCTCCACAGGAACAGCCACAAAATATAGCGGGGCGCAGTGTCGCTTAACACAAAATGTATTGCCCGGAACAAGATCTGGGTACTAGATAAGCGTCCCTGAAGACGGCGTTGGTCCACTGACGTCCGGGACACTGAAAAGCCCGGAAAACAAGAAGAAACCGACACGTGCAGGGGAATTGTTGGGCACGAGGGCAACCAAACCAAGGGGCATCCGCCAAATGCGTATCGACCGCTGCTTCACCGTTGAAGGCAAATCCGCTTACGAGGGCATTTCATTTCGGACCATCACCAGCGAAATCCGTAACCCGGACGGCTCGGTCGTATTCAAGCAGGACAACATCGAAGTGCCGGAGCGCTGGTCACAGGTCGCCTCCGACGTGCTCGCCCAAAAATACTTTCGCAAGGCTGGCGTGGCCGCGCGCCTGAAGCCCGTTCGGGAGGACAATGTCCCCGAGTGGCTTTGGCGCCAGGTTCCGGATGAGGACGCCCTTGCATCGCTGGAACCCGAAGCCCGCATGAGCGGCGAGACGAGCGCACGCCAGGTGTTCGATCGCCTTGCGGGGACGTGGACTTACTGGGGTTGGAAAGGCGGCTACTTCGACTCAGAGAAGGATGCTCGCGCCTATTTCGACGAGATGCGCTTCATGCTGGCCATGCAGATGGCTGCCCCCAACAGTCCGCAGTGGTTCAACACCGGCCTGCACTGGGCCTACGGCATCGACGGCCCTGCACAGGGTCACCACTATGTCGACCACTGGACCGGCCAGCTGGTCCAATCCGACAGCGCCTATGAACATCCCCAGCCCCATGCCTGCTTCATCCAGGGCATCCAGGATGACCTGGTCAATGAAGGCGGAATCATGGATCTCTGGGTCCGTGAGGCCCGCCTGTTCAAGTACGGCTCGGGCACTGGCTCCAATTTCTCGGCTCTGCGCGGTTCCAGTGAAAAGCTCTCCGGTGGCGGCAAGTCCTCGGGCCTCATGAGCTTCCTCAAGATCGGTGACCGCGCAGCCGGAGCCATCAAGTCCGGCGGCACCACCCGCCGGGCTGCAAAGATGGTGATCGTCGATGTCGATCACCCGGACATCGAAGCGTTCATCGACTGGAAGGTCACCGAGGAACACAAGGTGGCGGCGCTCGTCACCGGCACGCGCCTGCTGAACAAGCATCTCAACGGCGTCATCAAGGCCTGCGTCAACTGCAGCGCCGACGGCGACGCCTGTTTTGACCCGGCCCAGAACCCGGCGCTCAAGCGCGAGATCAAGGCTGCCCGCAAGGCCAGCATCACCGACAACGCCATCCAGCGCGCGATCCAGTTCGCCCGCCAGGGCTACACGTCGATGCACATCCCCGTGCTCGACACCGACTGGGACGGCGAGGCGTATTACACAGTCTCGGGCCAGAACTCGAACAACTCGGTGCGCGTGAACGACGACTTCCTGCGCAAGGTCGAAGCGGATGGCGACTGGAACCTTGCGCGCCGGACGGATGGCAAGCTGCACAAGACCGTCAAGGCGCGCGCCCTCTGGGACAAGATCGCTGAAGCCGCCTGGCAGTGCGCCGACCCGGGCCTGCAGTACCACACGACGATCAATGACTGGCACACCTGCCCCGAGTCGGGTCCGATCCGCGCCTCGAACCCGTGCTCGGAGTACATGTTCCTCGACGACACGGCCTGCAACCTTGCCTCACTGAACCTGCTCGCGTTCCGCAAGGACGCACCGGACGGACGCAAGGTCTTTGACGTCGCGGCCTATGAGCATGCCGTGCGGCTCTGGACCGTCACCCTCGAGGTTTCGGTGATGATGGCGCAGTTCCCGTCCAAGGAAATTGCACAGCTGTCCTACGAGTACCGTACGCTTGGCCTTGGCTACGCGAATATCGGCGGCCTCCTGATGTCCTCGGGTATTGGCTATGACAGCCGCGAGGGTCGTGCCGTCGCTGGTGCGCTGGCGGCCCTGATGACAGGCGCCTGCTATGCAACTTCGGCCGTCATGGCGGGCGAACTTGGCGCCTTCAAGGGCTATGCACGCAATGCCGCCCACATGCTGCGCGTGATGCGCAACCATCGCCGGGCGGCCTATGGTGCCGTCGATGGCTATGAGAGCCTTGCCATCAAGCCCGTGCCGCTGAACGCCGTCGACATGCCGGCCACCGGCTTCGAAGGCCTCGTTGATCGGGCGCGCGGCGCATGGGACGAAGCGCTTGAACTGGGCGCAGCCCATGGCTATCGCAACGCGCAGACAACGGTGATCGCGCCTACCGGCACCATCGGCCTTGTCATGGATTGCGACACAACCGGCATCGAACCCGACTTCGCCCTGGTGAAGTTCAAGAAGCTTGCGGGCGGCGGCTATTTCAAGATCATCAACCAGTCCGTGCCCGAAGCACTGCGCGTGCTGGGCTATCGTCCCGAGCAGATCGAGGCGATGATCAACTATGCTGTCGGCCACGGTACGCTCAAGGGTTCGCCCGGCGTCAATCACGAGTGGCTGCGGATCAAGGGCTTCTCGGAGAAGGAACTGAAGGCTGTGGAGGGTGCGCTCGCCACCGCCTTTGACATCCGCTTCGTGTTCAACCGCTGGACGCTGGGAGACGCGTTCTGCACGGAGACGCTCGGGATCGCTGCCGAGAAGCTTGATAACCAGGACCTCGACCTGCTTGCCGAGATCGGTTTCTCCCGGGCGGAGATCGACGCTGCGAACATGTATTGCTGCGGCGCCATGACCCTGGAAGGTGCCCCGCACCTGAAGCCGGAGCACCTGCCTGTCTTCGACTGTGCCAACCCGTGCGGCAAGACCGGCAAGCGAGCCCTGTCGGTCGATAGCCACATCCTGATGATGGCGGCTGCCCAGCCGTTCATTTCGGGTGCGATTTCCAAGACGATCAACATGCCCAACAACGCGACGGTGAAGGACTGCGCCGACGCTTACATGAAGTCATGGAAGCTGGCGCTCAAGGCCAACGCTCTCTATCGGGATGGCTCGAAACTATCGCAACCCCTCACCTCGAGCATTCTGTCCAGCGAGGACGAGGCGGACGACCTTCTCGAGCAACTGCCCGAGATGTCCCAGACGGCAAGGGCGCAGGCTGTTGCCGAACGCATTGTCGAGCGTGTCATCGAAATCGCCAAGCAGGAACGCGAAAAGCTTCCGCAGCGTCGCAAGGGCTATACCCAGAAGGCCACTGTCGGTGGCCATAAGGTCTACCTGCGCACGGGCGAGTACGACGACGGTCGCCTTGGCGAGATCTTCATCGACATGCACAAGGAAGGCGCCGCCTTCCGCAGCCTGATGAACAACTTCGCCATCGCCATCTCGATCGGCCTGCAATACGGCGTGCCGCTGGACGAGTTCGTCGAAGCATTCACCTTCACGCGCTTCGAGCCTGCCGGCATCGTCACGGGCAATGACTCCATCAAGAATGCCACGTCGGTGCTGGACTACATCTTCCGCGAACTGGCCGTGTCCTATCTGGGACGTCACGACCTGGCCCATGTGGTGCCCGGCGGTGACAGCTCCGAGATCGGTGGCGGCGACGGCGAGAGCAAGCGTCCTACCTCTCCGGCGCCGAGTGCTGCGAAGATCGTCTCTGCCGGCCTCGTGCGAGGCCAGATCCCGCAGCAGCTTGTCGTGCTGGACGGCGGGCAGGCGCTGAAGATGGAAACGGCGATGATGACGGCAACGAGCGAGTTCGCGCTGGAAGCCTCGCGCAGCAACCCGGTCGCTCACGCCATCGAGGTGGTGGAGCGTGAAGTCCAGATCACGGCCTCGTCAACGCGCGTCCGCAAGATCCAGGAAGCGCGCATCAAGGGCTATGAGGGCGACGCCTGCGGAAATTGCGGGAACTTCACCCTCGTGCGCAATGGCACCTGCCTCAAGTGTGACAGCTGCGGAACCACGACGGGCTGCAGCTAGGCCAGTGAATGCAACAGACCCGCGGAAGCCCAACAAAAACAACAGGGCTTCCGCGACCGGTGGGACAGCAAGAACCTCATGGGACACAAGACATGATCATCTGCTCCAGGCAGGAAGACAATGGCTCGACGCGCGAGTTTCTGATCGACGAAGACGACGGCCTTGAGATCTGCGTCAAGACCCATAAGGGCGAGACCGATGGCTGGGCGGCAGCAGGGTTCATCACGCGCGCACGTCACGGGATCGAGGTTGCGGTGCTCGACCCGCTGGCCCACGGCCAGTACATCAAGCTGGACCGCACGTTCAGGAACGAAGTCGCCGCGCTTCAGGCCCTCGCGGCGAGCTATCATCCCAATTGAGACTGCTTCGGCGCAGCCTCAAACGCGCCACAGCAGATTGGCCAGTGCAAGAAGCGCCACGCGCGCGAAGCGCGTGGGCTCCCGTGGCGCGCGCAGGTCGAAGCCGGGTGCCATCACAGGACGGGCCAGTGTGGCCATTGCGAGCGCTGGCATCGCCGCCCGGGGAAAACGAGACCGATTGACTGCTTTCAGGGCTTCCCGAATTCGCTGCTGCACCACGGCAAGGCCCTGCGCCACAGGGCGATCCGCCTGCCCAGCGAACACGTCCTCTTCGCCAACACCTGCGCGCAAGAAGAGGTCCAACGGCAACCGCAGCCGACGGTGTCGCCGCCAGAAGTCGAATGCCCGCAGCTGCAGGGCCGCCCCGAGCGCCAGCCCTGCCTCATCACATACGGGATCTGCGGCATCGTCCGCACCCAGAACCCGCACGACAAGCCGCATGAGGCTGCCCTGTGTGTCCCGGCAATAGGCCTCAAAGGCGGCCATATCGGCAAAGGGCGCCTGGTCACAATCCAGGCTGTGGGCATCGATCATCACATCGAGGGGGCCGCGCGGCAGGCCATGGGCCACCACGGCCTCGCGTAGCTTCACTGCGATCGGTGCCGCCACCGGACGTCCGGCGTAGATGGCATCCACCTGCTCGCGCCACCAGGCGTAGCGAATCTGCGCCACCATGGGCTCGCTGACCTGGGTTGCAATGCGTTCCAGCTCGAGCACCAACAGGAAGAGCGCCACGACCGACGGCCGCCGCGCCGCCGGTACGAAGAGACTGGCGACATGCATGTCCGGATCGAGCTGCTCGAGGTCCGAAGCGATGCCCTCTTCAGTCATGATGGCTCCATGAGAAAGGGGGCCGCACCCTTTACGGGCGCGGCCCCCATTTGGCGTCCTTGCGTGCTCAACCCAGGTTCTGTGCACCCACCATGCAGAACAGCATCGGCACGGACAGCAGGAAGTTCGTGCGCGAGAACAGCATGGCGGTTCGGCCATGGGCTGCACGCTGGTCCTTGCTGAGGTCGGGGAACCTGTTCTCGATGTTCAGGGCCTTCTGCTGGTTCGGCCAGATCACAAACCACACATTGAACCACATGATGGTACCCAGCCACATGCCGATGCCGATCAGCGTGGTGGCCGGCGCTGCAAACCCGTCAGAGGCGCCGAGCGTGATGGCTCCTACCAGGTAGTCGTTCAACCATGCCAGGATCAGCCCCGTGGCGATGGTGGCCATGGCTGACCAGCGGAAGTACCAGAGGGCCTCTGGCGCGATGAACTTGGAGACGGCGGGCTTCTGCTCATCGGGGATCTTGGGCATTGTCGGGATCTGCACGAAGTTGAAGTAATAGAGCAAGCCGATCCAAAGGATGCCCGACAGAACGTGGAGCCAGCGGAAAACGAAGGCCCAGAACAGGGTCCCCTGCAGGGTATCGGCGAGCGAATAGTCTCCGACCATCACGAAGATGATCATGACGACCAGCGAAAGCACGAAACCCGCGATGATGGTGTTTCGAAGATTGGTCAGCAGATTGGCCACGATGCGATTCTCCCCTCAAAGGTGCGCTCGACAGGCGGCATGACGCAGCCCTCCGAACGACTCAACAATCAAGTCAAACAATACACGCTGGCGCCAAGTCAATCTTGGGACAGCGCATTAACCTCTTTCGTGGCGAGGGACCCGTGCGGGGCGGTGCATGCGCCGTCGAGGCACCATCACCCGCGAGGGTTATCAGACCGGCAGCGCCGTGCGGCGCTTGGCACGGACCCAGCGCCAGACAAGAAGCCGCGTCACATAGATCGCAGTGAACATCGATGTGAGGATCCCGAACACCAGCGCCACGGCGAAGCCGCGCACGGGGCCTGAGCCGACCTGAAGCAGGATGAGGCCGGCAAGGACCGTCGTCAGGTTCGAGTCGATGACGGTTGTCATGGCACGGGAGAACCCGGCATCGATCGCCGCCATGATCGTCTTGCCATTGCGCTGCTCCTCGCGGATGCGCTCGTAGATCAGCACGTTTGCGTCCACGGCCATGCCCATGGTCAGCACGAAGGCCGCGATGCCCGGCAGCGTCAGCGTGGCATCCACTGCCGTCATCAGTCCGAGCAGCAGAATGATGTTCGTCACGAGCGCGATATTGGCGAACACACCAAAGAGGCTGTACTGCAGCAGCATAAACCCAATCACAAGCACCAGGCCGGCAATGGCCGCATAGAGACCGGCCTGGACCGCCTCTGCGCCCAACTCCGCGCCGACAAGACGCTGGTCTTCAGCCTTGAGTGGCACAACCAGCGCACCCGAATTCAGAAGCACCGCTGTTTCGTTGGCTTCTTCAATGGTGAAGTCGCCTTCGATGATGCCGGACCCGCCAAGAATGGGCGAGCGGATGTTCGGCGCCGTGATCACGACCCCGTCGAGTACGGCGGCGAAACGCCTGCCGACATTTTCCCGCGTGACGTCGGCAAAACGCCGGGCACCCTGGGCGTTGAATTCGAAGGCGATGATGGGCAGCGACGTCTCGGTGCTGAACGTGCCCTGGGCGCGGTTGAGCATATCGCCCGAGATGACCGCACGCTCCTTGACCACGATGGGAACCTGCTGGGCCGAAGGACCTCGTCCCCTGGTTTCCTTGAGAAGCAAGGTGCCCGGCGGGATACGACCGGCTTCCATGTCGGGGACGGAAACGGTGTCATCCACCATGTGGAAGGTCAACTTGGCTGTGGCGCTGCCGCGCTTGATGATTTCCTGCGGATCGGTGGCACCAGGAACCTGCACAATGATGCGTCGCTCGCCCTGGGGCTGGATCGTCATCTCTCGGGTACCGTCCGGGTCGATGCGCTTGCGCAGGATCTCCTGGCTCTGGGCCATTGCATTGGCGCGAAGCTGCTCGACGCCGGCCGGCGTTATCTTGAGACGCGCGTCGCCCGTTTCGGACAGGGTGACATCGAACTCGTTTGCCATGACGCCGATGCCGCTGCCGGCAATGGGGCGGGACAGTGACTTGAGGAATGTTCGCGCGTCCTCGAGCCGTGCCCGATCCGTAATCTGAACTCGCACGGCCTCGTCGGTCGTTGAAAGACCAGCGTAGGTGATCTTCTCCTTGCGCAGCCCGCGCCGGACTTCTTCGAGCGTATCCTGCAGCCTGTCCTTGACCGCCACCTCGATCTGCGCCTCGAACAGCACATAGACACCGCCCTGAAGGTCGAGGCCAAACGTGACAGGCTCCAACGGAAGGAAGGGTGCGGTCTTCGAGAGCCAGGCCCGCGTGTCGGCTGGCAGGAAATTCGGCAGTGCCGTCACGAGTCCGAAAAGACACACGAGCAGGATCGTGATGATCTTCCAGGGTTGCATCTGCAGCATGGTTCTGGCCCCCTCAGGTCCCCGGATACTATTTCTTGTCGTCTGCCTTGGATGCGTCGCCGACAGCTTCCGTCTTTGTCCGCACGTCAAGCAGCGTCTGCTTGACGACCTTCACCCGAACTTCTTCTGCGATCTCCACCATGACCTCGTTGCCTTCAAGCACCTTGACCACCTTGCCCACGATGCCGCCGGCGGTGACGACAACGTCTCCGCGCCGCACGTTGTCGACCATCTGCATGTGCGCCTTGCGGCGCTGCTGCTCGGGCCGGATGACGAGAAAATACATGATCGGGATGACGAGCAGAATCCAGCCGACGGACGCGAAGGCGTCGGCAAGACCGGAAGAGCCGGTTGCAGCTTGGGCATAGGCGGGGGAAATGAACATCAAGAGGCCGTATCGTTAACTGTTTCGGGTCCCGAAGGAGATGAGGGCCGGGACTATAGCTTTCAACGGCCTCAATGCAACCACGCGGCGGTCCGGCGCTGCATTCCCGGCGACACTGTCCAAAACCGCGAAAAACCTTCGGTGATTGTGTCTTTGAGGTCCCTGCCGGATACTCGCGGGCAAAGTGACCATCGACGAATCTCCAGCCATGCAGGACCTGTCTCATGACCAGCGGCAATGACAATGCGCATCTGGGCCGCATCGCCAGTGCGCTGGAACGCTTTGCCCCGTCGAGGCCCGCTCCGCCTGACTGGGCCGAGGCCGAGGCCTTTGTCTGGGAGGCGTCCCTTCGCTCGCTCACGCCGGTCAAGACCGTCGCTCGCGTGCCAGTGGATCTGCTGCGCGGCATCGACAGGCAACGCGACATTCTCCTCGCGAACACGCGCCGATTTGCTTCGGGTCTGCCTGCCAACAACACGCTGCTCTGGGGCGCACGCGGCACCGGCAAGAGCGCCCTCGTCAAGGCAGTGCATCATGCCATCCGCCTCGAGGGGCATGACACCCTCAAGCTGGTTGAAATCCACCGCGAGGACATTGCCTCGCTGGGGCATCTGCTTGTCATGCTGGCCGACGCCCCCGTTCGAACCATCCTGTTCTGCGACGACCTGTCATTCGATGCCGGAGACGGCGCCTACAGGGCCCTGAAGACGGTTCTCGACGGAGGCATCGCCGGTCGCCCCGATAATGTCCTGTTCTTTGCTACATCCAACCGGCGTCACCTGATGCCTCGCGACATGATCGAAAATGAACGCGCCACAGCCATCCACGCCGACGAGGCGATTGAGGAAAAAGTGTCCCTGTCCGACCGCTTCGGCCTGTGGCTGGGGTTCCATTCGATTTCACAAGCCGACTACCTCGACATGGTCGCCGCCTATGCCCACCACTTCGCACTGCCCGTGGAGAAGGACGCGTTGCGGCGCAGGGCCCTGGAGTGGGCCACGACACGTGGAAGCCGGTCGGGTCGGGTTGCCTGGCAGTTCATCGAAGATCTTGCTGGCGAACTCGGTCAGCGGCTGGCCGTCTCGGTCACCAGATAAGGTGCGGGATCCACTGGCCTTCCGCCCCGCCTGATCTCGAAGTGCAGCTGTGGCTTGGCAACACCGCCGGTCGAGCCAACCTTGGCGATCTTCTGTCCGCGCTGCACCTTGTCCGACTTCGCGACCAGCAGTTCCCCGTTGTGTGCATAGGCGGTGACGTAGCCGCGCGAATGGCGGATCAACAGCAGGTTGCCATAGCTGCGCAACTCGTTACCCGCATAGATGACTTCGCCCTCTTCCGCCGCCCTGACTGGTGTATTCTCGTCAGCCGCGATGTTGATCCCGTCATTGCGCTGGCCACTGCCGCTGCTGCCGAACCGCGCGATCACCGGTCCGCGGACCGGCCACATGAATTCGCGCGAGGGACGCGCCGAGGATGCGCCCGCCGCGTTGGTGGCAGACCGGTCACCGCCGAAGACGTCACCGGACGCTGCCGCCAATGTCGTGCCGGATCCGGACGTGCCTTTGCTCCCCGAACCTTTCTGCGGCTTGCGGGACTGCGTGTCAGGGATCGGGTCCATGCGCCCCTCGCCGGGCTGGGCTGCCCCAGCATATTGCGGGCGGTTCTGTCGCTTGACCGGACGACCGGTATAGCGCGGCACCCGGATGCGCTGTCCGACCCGCAGATAATTCGGATCGTCGAGGCGATTGGCATCGAGAATCGCTTCCGGCGAGACCCCGAAGTCACGCGCGATCGAATTCAACGTGTCCCCAGGCTGGATGCGATAGGTCGTGGTTTCCGTCGTCTGGGGACGCAGGCTTACATACGCGGGCCGCGGACGGCTCGTGTCGATGGCCGCACAGCCGCTGGCCGAGCCCAGCAAGACCGCCACGAAGATCGCGCGGATTGCCTTCCCGGCCGAAATGCGGACTGTGTGACGATGGCGCGGATCATCCCGGCGCTCCACCACGTCTGTCTTCGCCTTCCAGCATCGGCACGAATCTCACGGGCAAAAGATCCGTACACTGAAACCCCTGTGCTGACCGTCTTGCGCGGACGAGCACCTGCCCATGGCCACTACGATCAATAGGAATAATCATCTGCCCCTTAAGATGGAGTTGAGCCAGCAACTCTGGCGGTGGAACTTCTCCTGCCGCACTCCAGACAATGATGCGGTCAAACGGCGCTTGCCCGGGCCAACCGCGGGTTCCCTGGCCAATCCGGAAGTCGACATTAAAAAGGAGTAATTTCCTGAGACGCTCCTGCGCCTGCCTTGCAAGCGCCTCATGTCTTTCGATTGTGTAAACACGCTTGGCAAGCTTAGACAGGATCGCG
>JBEIFU010000037.1:0-15545 GCA_040382295.1 Alphaproteobacteria bacterium | reverse complement strand
TGCCGGATGATGTTGAGCCGCGCCAGCTTCTTGCGATCCGCCTTCACCACATGCCAGGGCGCATCGTCATGGCTGGTGCTCGCGAGCATCGCGTCGCGCGCTTCGGAATAGGCGCCCCACTTGCGGATAGCCGCCGCATCGATCGGGCTGATTTTCCACTGCTTCAGGGGATTGCGGCGCCGCTCGGCCAGCCGCTCCTTCTGTTCTTCCTTGGAGATGTCGAGATAGTACTTGAACAGCTTGATGTCGGAGCGCACGAGCATGGACTCGAAGCGCGGCGCCTCCTGGAGGAATGACTTGTATTCCGCGTCCGTGCAGAAGCCCATCACGCGTTCGACACCCGCTCGGTTGTACCAGGAGCGGTTGAACAGCACGAACTCCCCGCCTGCCGGTAGATGCGCTGCATAGCGCTGGAAGTACCAGGACGAACGATCCCGGTCGCTTGGCTTGTTCAGGGCGACGACGCGCGTTTCGCGGGGGCTGAGATGCTCGACAATGCGCTTGATTGTTCCATCCTTGCCCGCGCCATCCCGTCCCTCGATCACGACCGCGACCCGTCCGCCACTGGCGATAAGGGCACGCTGGAACTTTACAAGCTCGATCTGGAGTTCGACGAGACGTTCTTCGTAGTCGCGGTCAGAGAGCTTCTGGTCGGTATCATGGTGCGTCATGCGGGATAGCCTTCCTCAGGCCCGCACGAGCAGCATCTCGGCGACCTTTCCGTGAACGATGCCAAGAGCGCGGGCAAGATGCAACGTCAGCAGAACGCCAAGCAAGCCTGCGATGACCAGCAGCACCAGCCCCGGCGGTGTGTTGAGGAGGGCATCAATTTCGGGCTCCCCGGGAAGGATGATGTGATCCTGTCCGGTGGCAAGCTGGTGGATCCCGCCAGCAACCATGGCACCCGACGTGACGCCGAACGAAACCGACAGGGTGAAATAGATGATCCCGAGCGGGAGCTGCAGCAGCATGTAGAACATCGACCCCCAGGTCCGCGCATCCGTCAGCGCATGCTTGATGCGCCCCCAGAGGGATCCCTCGAGTTCCGCCGCGGGCAGGCGTCGCGGCATGCGCACGCCCAGCAGCGTCTCGACAATCCGTCCCTCGACCCAGCTGATGACACGAACGGAGCCGATAAAGAGCAGGAAGAACGGGATGCCGATGATCAGGATGGCAAGCCCCAGGGACAGGCTGAGGCCCGTCACCACCCAGGTGAAATAGAAGATGCCAGTCGCCAGCGACAGCATCATGTAGATCAGTGCGCCATAGGCGGCCGGATCGACGAGCACGCCGAAGAAACCTGGGCCACGATCGCTGCCGTCCCCGGAGTCTTCGCGCGCAGGAAATGGACTGCTGCTAGCCTTTTCCATGGTGATGTATGCCTCTGCCACCTCGCGCGGTGACCCATAGGTTTCAATGACACGCGCCAGAACGGCATCTTCGGCTTCCCCATCCGACGCGGCACGCTCTGCACGCAGATACTCCTCGGCATCCGCCAGCGCATCGAGCACAAGCGCGGCAGGCTGGCCCTTGAGGCAGCCACGCAGGGCCTGAAGATAGGCGGCGATGGTGCGGGGAGCCGCTTGTTGATGGGCGCCGCTGTCAGCCATGGGCAGGGCCTCCGGACGGGGTCGCTGCAGGTTCCACGAGCGGGTCCACGAATTTCCGCAGGTCGTCCCAGACCTCCCGCCACGCCTCCAGCACGGCTCTCCCCTCTGTGGAGATCGAATAGTAGCGCCGAGGCGGCCCGGAGGTCGAAACCTCCACCCGGCTCAGCAGAAGGCCTGACGCATGCAGGGATCGCAGGACAGGATAGATCGCGCCCTGCTTGAGGAAAGAGGCCCCGCCCGCCTTCGCCGAAATCTCCTTGGCAATCTGATAGCCGTACATTTCGTTCCCCGACCGGTTGAGCAGGGCCAGCAGCACCAGGGCAGCAATGCCACCATGCAGTTCCTTCCGGAACTTCTTCAGGTGTGCCTCAGTCGCCGTCACGCTTGTCTCCCGCGGGGTCATGCAGATCCTGTCCGACCCTATCCCCTCGGTATAACATACATCAATATAGTAATGAGTTGACAATAGTAAGCGTTTTTGTTGGAAATCCCGCACGGCTCTCGAAATCGTGTCCCGGACGTCACCCGCCGCCGGACTTTAAGCATATCCCGGCACAAATTGTTGACGCACCGGGCCGAAACACTACCATGCGCCCAAGCTCTCGAGGGGGGATCGAGCGGTGCTTCTGATGAAACTGGCCGGCCGCCTGGCGGGGTTGGCCGTGCTCTGCTTCGGGCTGTTTCAGGCCGTCGGCGCGACGACGTCGCAGGCGTCGGCCGCGACGTTCAAGGTCACGCGGGAAGGATGGAGCGAAGCCGACGAGCGCGGCTACATGGAATTCATCGAGGCCATCGGCAACGCAAAGTGCAATACGGTCGATCGATGCATGAAGAGCGCGGCAAACCCCTTTGCGCGCACCGATCCACCGGGAACAAATTACTTTGCCGACTGTGCCGACCTGCCATACTTCCTGCGCGCCTATTATGCCTGGAAGCGCGGGCTGCCCTTCTCCTACGCAGCCGCCGTATCGCCGCGCGGCGCCACGCGTGACATTCGGTACACCGCCAGTGGCAATGCAATCGTCTCGCGCCGCAGCGTCCTGACCGGGTCGACCAGCGGGATGAGCCTTCTGCTCGACGTGCGCAATGGCATCTCGTCAGCCATGTTTCGCCTGCATCCGGACATGGAGGACACGGATCTCTACCCGGTGCGCATGGACCGAAAGTCCGTCAAGCCCGGAACGGTGCTGTACGATCCCAACGGTCATGTCGCCATCGTCTACAAGGTTGAAGATGACGGGCGCGTTCTGTTCATCGATTCCCATCCCGACAACACGCTCACGCGCGGAACCTACGGCAAGAAGTTTGTCCGCTCCTATCCGGGAATGGGCGCGGGCTTCAAGAACTGGCGACCGCTGCGCCTCGTCGGCGCCACCAAGGCGTCAGACGGCGCACTGGTGGGCGGCCGCATCGAGTTCACGCGCAACGCTGACCTGAAGGATTTCTCGACAGAACAGTTCTTCGGCAATGTCAGCCGGCCTGCCGACAGGCAATGGCAATCCGGCGAGTTCCGGATCGATGGTCAGACCGTCGATTACTATGACTACGTCCGCGCCCGCCTCGGCGGCGGCTCGCTGGTCTTCGAGCCCGTTCAGGAAGTACGCAACATGGTGCGCGCTAACTGTGAGGATCTGCGCTACCGGGCGGAAGCAGTCGACATCGCCATCCGGGCCGGAATCCAGAACAAGCCGCAGCCAGGCCGCCTGCCCCAGAACATCTACGGCACCGAAGGCGAGTGGGAGGACTACTCCACGCCGTCGCGCGATGCACGGTTGAAGGCTTCCTTCCAGGAGCTTTACGATCAGGTTGAACGCTTCGTCGATTGGCATGCAGCCGGCGACAAGCGTGTGAAGTTCGAAGGCGGGGCTCTCGCCTCGGCACTGCTGAAGGCCTATGATCAGGAAGCCGCGATCTGCACCCTGTCCTATGTCAGGTCGAACGGGACACCGATGCAGTTGACCTATGAGCAGATGCGCAAGCGTCTGTTCCTGATGTCCTTCGATCCGTATCACTGCATCGAGCGGCGCTGGGGCGCGACGGATGCAACCGAGCTGGCGACATGCCGTGACGACACGACCAAGGCCAGCTGGTATGCCGCCCAGCAGGGTCTGCGCAACCAGATCGAACGCACCTACGAGGCGCGGATGGATTTTTCGCTCGAGGAACTGAAGACACCCGGTCCCGGGCGCGGCCCCGCCTTGCCGCCCGATGTGGATGTCCGCGGCTACCTGCAGCGCATGATCGCGCGCCAGTCAAAGCCGGAGCCAACCCGTTCCCAGATCGCGCCAGCCAAGTCGTCAGCCCCCGCCCAAGGGGCGGCAACCGGCGCGCGTGCCGCACCTTGAGAGATACCGAAGCCTTGCCAAACGAGGGCGGACATCCGCAAGATGAAAGCCAGAGAACGAACGTGACGAGAGAACCCAGCTGATGCCACAGAGCGTGTTTCGAGCGATGACAGGGGCGGCATGCCTGGCACTGACGCTGCAGGCCGGACCCGTAGAGGCAGGGCAGGGGGCCACGTCCGCGGCGGTGATGGCAGGCTCGCCCGCGCTTGTACTCTCGCTCTCCAGTTGGGCCGACATCGTCGAGCGCGTCTCCCCGGCCGTCGTGAGCATCACGAATGCCAAGGGATTGGGGTCAGGCTTTGTGATCGATCCGCAGGGCTTCATCGTGACGAACAACCACGTGATGTCGGGCCTGAACGAGGCCGAGGTTCGCTTCTCGGATGGCACCAAGTACAAGGCACGCCTCGTCGGTCGCGATGAGGCAACCGACATCGCGCTCCTCAAGATCGATGCACCGAGAAAATTCCCGAGCCTTCGCTTCTATGACGACAAGCGCGTGCGCGTCGGAGATCTGGTTCTGGCGGTCGGCAATCCCTTCGGACTGAACGGGACGGTGACCGCAGGCATCCTGTCGGCACGTGGACGCGATGAAATCGGCAGCGGCCAGTTCACCGACTACCTGCAGCTCGACGCGGCGATCAATCCGGGCAATTCGGGAGGTCCGACCTTCGATGACAGCGGTCGCGTGATCGGCGTCAATACGCTGGGCCGTGCCGGCAGCGGAATCGGCTTCGCGATACCATCCACCACCGTGCTGCGCGTGGTCGAGGATCTTCGGCAAGGCCGGGCCGTGCAGCGGGGCTATCTCGGCGTCCAGATCGAGAGCCTGACGGATGAAGGCGCCAAGGCCCTGGGTCTGCCAAATTCAAATGGCGCCCTCGTCACAGGCGTGATCGCCGGCAGCCCTGCCGAGAAGTCGGGCATCCGTCGTGGCGATGTGATCCTGAAGATCAACAACCAGCCCGTGAAGGATAACCGCGAGCTGGCGCGCAGGATTGCAGCGCTCGATGCCGGCGAGACCGCGACCTTCAGCGTCTGGCGCGACAACACCACGCTTTCGCTCAAGGTGACCGCCGGCAAGCGCGACCAGGCCCTGTCCGAGAATACCATCGCGCCGGGCCTGCAGCAGACCTCGATCGGCTTGGCGCTCCAGTCCATCACCGACACTGTCCGCTCGGATTTCCGGTTGTCGAAGGACGCCGGCGGCGTGCTCGTCATGGGCATCGATCCGGACAGCGATGCCGCTTCGCGAAACCTGGGGCCCGGCGACCGGATCGTGGCAGTGGGCAGCGTGGATGTCACCTCGCTTGCCGACGTCAACCTCGCTCTCGAAAAAGCCAAGGCCATGCAGCGCGACAGCGTCCTGCTATTCGTTGTCAAGGCGAACGGCGAAAGCCGTCAGGAAACAGTCAAGATACGAAGATAGAAGCCGTCTGGCCGATCAACGCGCCAGCAGCACGTTCTGCGAAGGCGTCCCCGCATCAGCAACAGGGACATCCTCGCCGGACGGTGTCTTGAATTGATCGAGAGCCTTGATTTCGTCGAGCGTGACAAAGCGGTAGCCCTCGGCCACCAGCACCGGCAGGACGGTCTCCACCATGCGGATCGTGCGTTCGCGGATGTCATGCATCAGGACGATACCCCCGCGCTTGCGGGCGATCTCTCGCATATATCCACGCCCGCATTCGCTCGGCGTCCAATCGCGCGCCCAGCAATCCCAGTCTGCCGCGCCCCGGACGTCGCCATCATCGGAAAACGAGGTCTCTCCGCCGACATCCCAATAGACGGGCCCCACATAACGCCGCAACACAGGGTCGCCATTGAGCACCTCGGCGTGCACCCGACGCCACACGCCGTAAGGCGCACGGAAATAATAGCCCTGCTGCTCGCGCGCGTGCGTGCTGATGATCCGGTCTGTACCCGCGATCTGCTCGGTCAGCAGTTCCGGGTTTGCTGCATAGCGTCGCCCAAGCTGGGCATGGTTGTACGAGTGGTTTGCAATCACATGGCCTTCGCGGGCCATGCGCGCCAGGGTCTCGCCATTGTTGCGCGCCCGCGTGCCAACCACGAAGAACGTCGCCTTGACGTTGTGTTCCGCGAGGATGTCGAGCAGTTCGGGCGTGAAGGACGATGGGCCATCATCGAAGGTGAGCGCCAGCGTCTTGGTCCCCGTGAGCCCTGACGAGCGGATATTGGTCGGCTGGAAATAGGCGTTGGCGTTCTCGACACGCGTGGTCGGTATCGCAAGAAAGACCATGGCAAGGGCGACGATCGCCACGAGGCCCGGCAAGGACGCAAGAAGTCTCGAACGCATACCGGCTTCCCCCAAAGTCACGCGGTGCTGCAACAAGCCGAGACTTGGCCAGATCGCGCGACACCAGACAAGGGGTTAACCATGTCGAGAAGCCATCGCGCTTGAAGGGTGCATGGCCGCAGCATGCGCATCGCCAGCGCGGGAAAGTGAGGATTCCTTGGGCTTGGGAGGCAAGTCTCTCTTCGTAACGTCGATGCGCTTTGCGCTTGGGCCGTGTCAATTCTGCCAAGGTGCAGGGAAATCGCTCGCCGGGCCTCTTCCCCGGTGGCGCGAACAGTCTGCACCGCCCCTCGCCCGGGAAGCGAAGCCCGCGCGCATGACCGTGCCAAAACAAGACCGAGCAGGCCTCAACTCGGCGCCACGCTGGTTGCCAGTCATCAAGATGTCATTGTTGATCATGGAAATGTGATGACGCCGGCGATTGCGGCCGAAACCCATTGCCCTTACACATTGGAGCCTGGCTGCAGGCAGGCTCAGTGCGCTGCGCGGCGGCAGGAGATTCATCAAAAGTGAGGGGTGCTTCCATGTGGTCATGGTTTCTGGCGCGGCTGAAGGGCATTGGCAATGTCTTCGCCTCGTTCATCATTTTCATCGTGCTGCTGACACTCGTCTCCAGCGTCATCGGCATGTTCTCCGGACCGCGCCTTCCCTCCGAGATGGTCCTGACGCTTGACATGCGAAAGGGCCTGCCGGACTCCCCGCGCATGAGCCTGTTCAGTGAAGGCCAGCAGGTCGGATCCGTGATCGATGCGGTCAGCGCACTTGCGGCTGCCGAGAAGGACGACCGCGTGAAGGGTGCCTTCATTCGCCTTGGCACAGGAACGATATCCCCCGCGACAGCGCAGGAGTTGCGCGCGGCCCTGAAGGCCTTCAAGGCGAAGGGCAAGTTCGTCATCGCCCACGCACAGGGCTTCTACTCCAGCGGCATGGGCGACTACATGCTGGCCTCCGCCGCCAACGAGATCTGGCTGCAGCCTGTCAGCGAGATGAACACCACCGGCGTCGCGTCGACGGCGATGTTCCTCCGCGGCCTGCTCGACAAGATCGAGGCCGTGCCGCAGTTCGAGCAGCGCTACGAGTACAAGAATGCGGCCAACGTCTACACCGAGAAGGACTTCACCGCAGCGCACCGCGAAGCGACCACGCGCCTGCTGGAGTCCATCTTCGAGAACGCCACCGCTGCCATTGCCCAGGACCGCAAGCGCACACGTGAGGAAATCGTTGCACTCATCAACAGCGCACCGCACCTGACGCGTGAAGCCATCGACGCGAAGCTCATCGACAAGCAGGGCTACGACGACGAGGCGAGGGACGCAGCCCTCGCCAAGGCCGGCGAGAACGCCGAAGCCAAGACGATCAGCGAGTATTTTGCGCTGGTCGGCCATCCCTGGAAGGTACAGGGCGCGCCGGCCATTGCCTTCATCCATGGCGACGGTGCCATCATGGACGGCGCCTCGGAGAGCGGCAGCTTCGGCGGTGAACCCACGATCGGTGGTGACACCGTGTCCAAGGCCATCCGCGATGCAACGGAAGACAAGGACGTGAAGGCCATCCTGTTCCGCGTCAACTCTCCCGGTGGCTCGGCCATTGCCTCGGACCAGATTCTTGATGCCGTGAAGAAGGCGCAGAAGGCTGGCAAGAAGGTCGTGATCAGCATGGGTGATGTTGCGGCATCGGGCGGCTACTACGTCTCGCTGTCAGCCGACCGCATCTTCGCCCACGAGACGACAATCACCGGCTCCATCGGTGTCCTGTCGGGTAAGATCGTGACGACAGGCACCTGGGCCCTCCTCGGAATCGACATGAAGTCGATCGGCGTTGGCACCAATGCGCTGATGCAGTCTGACAATCAGCCCTTCACACCCGAGCAGCTGGAGAAGTTCCGCAAGAGCGTCGACCAGATCTATGAGGACTTCACCGCCAAGGTGGCGGCCGGTCGCAAGATGGAGCTGGCCAAGCTGCGCGAGCTTGCCAAGGGCCGGGTCTGGACGGGTTCCGACGCCAAGGCGCGCGGCCTCGTCGACGAGCTCGGCGGCTTCCGGGCCGCGCTCGAGGCCACGAAGGGGCTGGCAGGCATCCCGGCGGACTCGGATATCAACCTCGTCAGCTATCCGCGCAAGCGGAACCCCTTCGAGGAACTCGCGGAAGCCTTCGGCACCACGGCCGAAGTCGTCCGTGCCGCAGCCATCCTGTCCGAAATCACGGGCAGCGAGCCCTTCGCCGAACTGGCGAGGCAGATGCGCGAGCGGCGCCTGCAGGGCGAGGCGCCCCAGGCCAAGATGCCCGAGCAGAAGGTGAACTGACCGGTCACAGCCGGTTGTCTCAAGGCGCGAGGGCCTCTCTGGCCCTCGCGTTTTTTATTGGAGACGTCGCATCATTTTGCGTCGTGCACGTAGGATGCCGCGAGGCTGTCATGCAGCATCTGCCGACGCTTGGAAAAGAGCGCCATCGCCACTCCGACCAGGCAGGCCCCGAAGGACACCACCTTCAGCAGATTGCGCAAGGCGGCGCGGCTGACATCCATGTCGGCGTTCTGCACGGGTGAGACCCGGAGCCCCATCACGATCTTGCCTGGTGTCGCCCCCCGCATCAGCCATCCCTCCGCCAGGATGGACAAGGCGAAGTAGGCGATCACCATGCCAACCCAGAGCGGCAGGCGCGTGATGCCGGTGCCGGCGGGCCCGCTCAGGAGTTGTTCCCGGCTCTCGACGGCAACAGGACGCCGGGCCGTTCCCGGCGGTCCCAGTTCCACATCCGTGCGGACCCAGGTCTGCGAAACGAGGCCGAAATAGCTCCGCTCGATGGTACTGCGCGTCGTGGTGCGCACCAACTGTCCACCATTCTCGATTTCGGTCGAGGGCAGGTCGCTCGACACCAAGCGCTCGCGTGCCAGAAGCGAGAAGGGCGCATCGATCGCGAGCACAGGGCCCAAGGTCGGCTGCAGCGCGACGGTGAGGGCAAAGACGACGAGCCCGGCAAAGATGACGTCGATCACGCCGGCCGCAAAGCGCAGCGACAGCGGGGCCGGCGCAAGGTTGAGCGCACGCGCTCCCGCGCGCAGCAGCGTGCCGTTGCCAGACAGCGGCAGCGACGGACTTGCCTCGTGCTGCACGACAAAGGCCGGCACGTGGTCTGCAATGTTCTTGACCTGCTGATTGCCGAGGAACGCATAGCCCAGAGCCAGTTTGTTCTTCACCTGGTCATGCACCGAGCCCGAAACCAGGATCCCGCCGGGTGGCGCAAGGCTTTGCAGGCGCGCCGCGATGTTGACCCCTTCGCCGAAGATATCGTGGTCATCGATCATGACGTCGCCCAGATTGACCCCGATGCGGAAGGCCATCTTCGGAGCAAGGTCCTGGGCCTCGTTCTGCGCCTTGAGCTCCCGCTGGATTTCGACGGCGCACTGCACCGACTCGACGACGCTGCTGAAATCCGCGAGCACCGCGTCGCCCGACCAGCTCACCACCCGCCCGTGATGGCGCTGGATGAAGGCTTCGATGAGCTCCCGGCACGCCTTCAGCCGCGCCAGCGTTCCCGGCTCATCGGCCCCCATGAGCTTGCTGTAGCCGACGACGTCGGCACAGAAGATGGTGGTCAGCTTTCTCTTGACGGTATGTGACACGTGGCAGGATCCGCAAAGCCATCATTGACGCTGGCTGTGGTTATAGCCAAAAGCCTGGCCCGGCTTCACCCCATTTCAAAGGGGAACCAAGGGAACCGCGCTCATTCTTGCGCGACCCCCTCGACTTTTCCCCGGCTGAAGGGACAAACTGCCCGGCGACGAAAGAGATCGGGAGACCCGCAATGAAGACCTGGATCCTGGCTGCTGCCGCCCTGGTGACCGCAGCTGCCCTGTTCATGCCGCTGCCGGCGAATGACGCGATGGCCTCAGGTCCCGTTTGCCTGAAGGTCAGGGACCTTGGCACACTGACGCAAATCGACGACATGACCCTGCTGGCAACATCACGCGGCCAGGGCAACTTCATCGTGCGCCTGCGCAACCCGTGCCCCGCATTCCGTCTGATGAACAATCCCTACACGCTCAGGGTCGTCGACCAGAACGAATGTTTCGACGGGAACGACGTCCTCGACTTCCCCGAGGGCGGCCCCTGTTTCATCCAGAGCGTCACACCAGCCCCCGCCCGCTAGGCCTGGACCTTGAGGCCTAGCGCTTGACGTCGAGGAACCGCGTGCGGTTCACGCCGCGGGCCGTGTTCATCCAGTTCGCCACGTAAGGCTTCACAAGCGGTCGTACGTACTGGAAGCACACCGGCGCAAGCGCAACGTCGTCCAGGAGCAACTGGGTCGCCCGGCCAAGCAGCTTGCCGCGCTTCACCCCGTCCTTTTCGAGATCCGCCTCGGCCATGAGCTTGTCATAGGCAGGGTTCTTGTAGCCCGGATAATTCAGGCCCACATTTGAACTCTGGAAGAGGAAGAGCACATTCTGCGCATCGCTGTAGTCGAAGACCCAGCCCGCGTGCCCCATCTCGAAATTGCCGGTCTTGAGCAGGTCATAGTGGATGGCGAATTCCTTCGCCTGCAGTTCAACCTGCACGCCCACCATCTTCCACATTGCCTGCAGCGCGATCGCGTAGCGGCGCGAGTCCGGCCGGTTGATGAAATTGTAGCTCATCTTCAGCGGCTTGCCGGCACCATATCCCGCTTCCGCCAGCAGGCGCTTGGCCTCGGCCCGGCGCTCGGCCATCGTCTTGCCGCTCCAGGGCACCTTTGCCGAGTGATCGACATTCGCAAGCCCCGGCGGCAGGATCGTTTCTGCCTCGACGCCGAAGGCGCCGAAATAAACATCGCGCTGCACGGTCGCCTGGTCGATCGCCATGGCCAGGGCAAGCCGCACCCGCCGGTCGGCAAGGGGCCCCTTCCGCATGTTGAACACCGTGTAGAGCACGCGCAGCCCCGTGTACTTTCGCGTCTCCTGCGGGATGTTGGTTGAAAGCCAGCGGAACTCGGTCAGGGGCCAGCGGTCCAGCGTGTCGAGTTCGCCCGCCCGATAACGCTTCAAGGACGCGGGTTCATCCGTGGTGGGGAAGAACGACACCTCGTCGATCTTCACGTTGGCGGCATCGTAGAAGAATGTGTTCTTCACAAGCTTGATATGGTCGTTCGGGCGCCGCGTGGCCAGCTTGTAGGCCCCGTTCGACACCATGATCCCGGCCTTGGTCCAGTCCTTGCCCACCTTCTCGATGACGTGCTTGGGCAGAGGGAACGTCGTGTAGTGGGTCAGCATCTCCGGCAGGTAGGGTGCCGGGTGCTCGAGCATCACGACGAATGTCTTCGGGTTGGGCGCGCGCACGCCCAGCTGGTCAAGCTTGAGCTTCCCCGTGCTCACCTGCTCGGCATTTTTCACCGGGAAGAGAATGCTCGCATATTCCGACGCCGTCGCCGGGTCGAGCACGCGCCGCCACGCATACACGAAGTCAGCCGACGTCACGGGCTTCCCGTCCGACCATTTGTGGTCGCGGATCGTGAAGGTCCACGTCAGACCGTCAGCCGATGTCTCGACCTTCTCTGCCGCGCCCAGCACGGCATTGCCATTCACGTCCTCGGTATAGAGCCCGAGGAACAGGTCGCCCAGGATCTGGTTTTCCGGATCCCCCGAGGCCTGGTGCGGATCAAGACCCTTGGGCTCCGCACCATTGCCCCGGTTGAGATACTTGGCGGCTTCGGCCGGCACGACGGCCAGGCCAAAGGAAAGGACCGCTGCGAAGAGTGTCGCAACAATCCCGAGGCGTGTTCGACGCATGGCGGTCTCCTGCTCCGTCCCGGTTGCCCTTACTTCTTCGGCTTCGGCCCCAGCGACAGCCAGCGTGTGCGGAAGATCGCGCGCGGGTTCTCGACGAAATTCTGCACATAGGGTTTCACGATCATGCGCTCATACGGGAAGAACATCGGCGCGATGGCAATGTCCTTCATGATCTGCGCCTGCGCGGCATCCAGAAGCGCACCACGCTTGGCTGCATCCGGTTCCTTGTCCGACTGGCGCATGAAGTCGTCAAACGCCTTGTTGGTGTACCCCGGATAGTTCTGCTGCAGCGTCGTGCTCTGGAACAGGTAGAGGATGTTTTTCGCATCGCTGTAGTCGAAGACCCAAGCCGCATTGCCGGCGTCATAGCTCTTGGTCTTCAGGTTGTCATAGTGGACCTTCGGTTCAGCGGGCGACAATTCCATCGTCACGCCGATCTGCTTCATCATCGCCTGCATGGCGATGGCCGCACGCCGCGAGTCCGGCGTCGCGATATAGCTGTACGAGAACTTCAGCGGGTTGTTCGGCCCATAGCCAGCCTCGGCCAGCAGCTTCTTGGACTCCGCGCGTCGGGCCTCCATCGTCTTGCCGGCATAGACCATCCGCGCGTCGTTCTTCACGCCGGCCAGGCCTGGCGGGAGGATCGACGTCGCTTCCTTGCCATAGACGCCGAAGAAGATTCCCTTCTCGATCACGCTGCGGTCGATCGCCTGGGCGATGGCCTTGCGAACGCGGATATCGTTGAACGGCTTGCGCGTCATGTTGAACGTCCAGTAGGTGACGGCGAAATAGGTGAACTTTCGCGTCTCTGCTGGAATATTCGCCTGCATCCACCGGTGCTCGGTCAGCGGCCAGCGGGCATTCATGTCGATCTCGCCCGCGCGATAGCGCTTGAGCGCCGCAAGATCGTCCTCGATCGGATAGAACGTGACCTTGTCGATCTTCACCTTTGCGGCGTCATAGAACTTCGGATTCTTGACCAGCGTGATGTGGTCCGACGGCCGCCACGACTGCAGCATGTAGGGCCCGTTGGACACCATCTTGCCAGGCTTGACCCACTCGCCCCCGTGCTTCTCCACTACGTGCTGCGGCAGCGGATAACTCGTATAATGCGTCAGCAGCTGCGGCAGGTACGGGGCCGGGTTCTCCAGCTCGATGACCAGCGTACGCGCATCCGGCGCGGTGACGCCCAGCTCCGTTGTCTTCTTCTTGCCGAAGCTCACGGCCTCGGCATTCTTGATGGGATAAAGCAGCTCGCGATATTCGGCGGCCGTCGCCGGATCGAGAATGCGACGGAAGGCAAATATGAAGTCGCCCGACGTCACCGGCTTGCCGTCCGACCACGTATGCGCCCGCAGCTTGAAGGTCCACTTCAGCCCGTCCGGCGATGTCGTGACCGACTCGGCCGCACCCAGGATCGGTTCGGCATTGGCCGCTTCCGTGTAAAGGCCCAGGAACATGTCCCCGATAATGTGGTTCTCCCACGTACCCGTCGCACGATGCGGATCGAGGCTCTTCGGTTCGCCGGCATTGCCGCGATAGAGATGGCTTTCGGCAAGAGCTGTGCCCGCACCCATGGTGGCGAGGGCAAGCAGCACAAGCGGAAGCAGCGCGGCGCGCAGGACAGACTGGGGCAACCGATGCCACGAACGCATGATGAAACCTCCTGGAACTGGCGTGGACGGCGATGATCGGACGCAAGCCTTCATGAGCTCGCCTGAACGCCGCCTGAATGAGGGCAATGTCGCCGTTTTCTCTTGGATTTCAAGGGATTTCTCACAGGCTGAATTGCCTTGTACCCTGCGTGAAATCTCCTGTAGCCTTCAGGGGGTCTTGACGCGGGCGTAAGTTGCGCGACAAGCATGGTCATCAGCCGTGAAGGCATGAGCCTCGAACAGGGCAAGGGGGGATTTGGGTCATGAGAGCAGGTCTGTGGGCAGGTTTGGCCATCATGTGCTGCGCCGGCGTGGCGGGGGCAAGCCCGGCGCGCGACGCGATGACCGCAGTAGCGAAATGCACCGAGATTGCAGGAACCGCCGAACGTCTCCAGTGCTTTGACGCGGCAGCGGCTGGCGTCAGGACTGTCCTGACCAACGCCGACGAGGCCGCGCGCAAGCAGGAAGCGGAAGGCGGCGGCGTCCTTGCGTGGTTCGGCTTCACCCAGGACGGCCCGCCCGTCACCAAGGCCGAGGACTTTGGCATCGCGCCCGCAAGGAACACGCGCCCCGATGCCCCGAAGGAGATCACGGAGATCTCGGCCTCTGTTCAGGAGGTGGCCAAGACACCGCTCGGCAAGTCGATCTTCATCCTCGACAACGGCCAGATCTGGCGCCAGCTCGACGGCGACCAGACCGAGGTTCACCACCGCAGCTCCTCAGGCCCGATGAATATCCGCATCGAGAAGGCCTTCATGGGCAGCTACTCCCTCTACATCGAGGGCTCCAAGAAGATGGTCAAGGTGCGCCGCCTCAAATAGGCGCGCCAGGACCCGCACCGGTCCAGGCGCTGATCACCTCAGGACGGGAAATGGCACGCAACCAGATGCCCGCCCTCGCCGCCGCGTGTCTCCAGCGCCGGCACTTCCTTTGCGCATTTCGCCTGCGCGATCGGGCAGCGCGTGCGGAACACGCAGCCCGACGGGGGATTGATGGGCGAGGGCAGCTCACCCTGCAGCACGATGCGCGTCTTGCCGGCCTCGACCGACGGGTCGGGAACCGGTGCAGCCGATAGCAGGGCCTGCGTATAGGGATGGCGCGGATGGCCCAGAAGCGCGCCGCCATCGGCAAGCTCCATGATCCGCCCCAGGTAAAGCACCAGCACCCGGTGGCTTACATGCCGGACGACCGCAAGGTCATGGCTGATGAAGATGAACGCAACCCCCGTATCCTTCTGCAGGTCAGCAAGAAGGTTGATGATCTGTGCACGGATCGAAACGTCCAGCGACGAAACCGGCTCGTCCGCCACGATCAGCTTGGGCTTCAGGATCATGGCCCGCGCAATGCCGATGCGCTGGTTCTGCCCGCCCGAGAACTCGTGCGGATAGCGGTTGATCATCTGCGGCAGCAGTCCCACCTTCGCCATGATCTCCTGCACGCGCGCCTTGCGTTGCTGCGGCGACAGCTCGGGCTCGAAGATGGTCAGCGGCTCGCCGATGATGTCACCTGCCGTCATGCGGGGATTGAGGCTGGCCAGCGGATCCTGGAAGACGATCTGCATCTCGCGCCGGCGCGGCTTCATCTGCGCGCGCGACAGCCCGGCAATGTCCTGCCCCAGCCACACGATGCGTCCGGCCGTCGACTTGATGAGCTGCAGCACGGCCCGGCCGACCGTCGACTTGCCCGATCCCGACTCGCCCACGATCCCCAGCGTTTCGCCTGCGCGCACGTCGAACGACACGCCGTCGACCGCCTTCAGCATCCGCGGGCCGCTCAAAAGCCCGCCGCCCTTGACCGGGAAATGGACCTTGAGGTCCTTGACCGAAAGAATGACCTCGCCGGTGCTCATCGGATCACGGC
>JBEIFU010000036.1:0-15943 GCA_040382295.1 Alphaproteobacteria bacterium | reverse complement strand
TCGTTATCAGCCCCGAGATTTGCTCCGGGCACCTCAATTTCCGGGACCGTGACAGCCACTTCATCTTCGGCGACGTTGCCACCGCGATTGTGCTGGAGCGGGCCGACGATGTGAAATCGTCACCGGCATGGGAAATCGTCGGTACCCGCCTGCTGACCCAGTTCTCGAACAACATCCGCAACAATTTCGGCTTCCTGAACCGCACCGCACCGGAAGGGGCCTCCAGCCCCGACAAACTCTTCGTCCAGGAAGGGCGGAAAGTCTTCAAGGAAGTCGTCCCCATGGTTGCAGAGCTCATCGTCTCGCATTTGGCAGAGCAGGGGATCGTACCCGACACCCTCTCGCGCCTGTGGCTCCACCAGGCCAACATCAACATGAACGACTTCATCGCCCGCAAGGTGCTGGGACGCGACCCGAGACCCGGCGAAGCGCCGGTCATCCTCGACACCTATGCCAACACCAGCTCGGCAGGCTCAATCATTGCCTTCCATCAGAACAATGCCGACCTTGGGCATGGCAGCCTTGGCGTGATCTGCTCGTTCGGAGCCGGCTATTCGGCAGGCAGTGTGATCGTTCGCCGGGTGCACTGAAACCTCGCACCCAGCCACCGCAAGACGGACGCCTGTCAGACAGGAACGACGCTGGCTACCTTGAACGTGCGCTGCACGTCATCATGCTCCCTGACCGAGAGATACTCCCCTGCCGTCAGCCTGTGCCAGTCGAGCTTGTAGAGAGGCTCGTCATCGTCGCGCGTCCCTTTTGCATAGTCGAAGCGCCAGCCCTTTCCGACATGAACCAGATGACCACGTTCGACCACCGCATGTTTCATGATGCGCTCGACCGTGCAGAGCGCGCGCTGCGACGTCCACGCCGACGCATCCAGATGCCCGGACGAATCCAGCGGCGCGACGAAAACATAGCCGTGCGAAGGATCCCCGTCGGGGGCCTCCTTGGACCTGGCGAGCTCAAGCTTCACGCGATAAAGGCCCATGTCTATTTCTCCCGCTTCTCAATGCGCCATGAAGACAGGCATGCTGGCTTCAGCCAGCACATGCCGTGTGACCCCGCCCAGCACAAGCTCGCGCCAGCGGCTGTGACCGTATCCACCGAGCACCAACACGCCCGCCTCCGCGCGCCGCGCCACATCAAGCAGGACGGCGCCGGTCGGCTGACCTCCCGGATTGACCCCGTGCTCCGTCGCCGTAAGCCCGTGCAGGCGCAGGTAATCACGCAGACGATCCATTTCGGCAGTCTCGATTCCATCGCTGGAGATGCTCACGATCTCGATGGCCGAGGCTGCCTTCAGCAGCGGGATCGCCGCAGCCACGGCACGTGCAGCCGTCGCGCTGCCATCCCAGGCGATGACAGCCTTGGTACCGTGAACCCGCGTCGGAGATGGTGGAACAAGCAGCACCGGGCTGCGCCCGTGCATCAGCGTTGTCTCGATGGCCTGACGCAGCGCCGCGTGGCCCGATGCCCCCGGAAGCGGAAAAACGACAAGGTCCGACAACCGTGCCTCTTCCGAGACGAGCGTGTCCAGCGGCCCATCACGCAACAGGAATGACGCCGAAAGACCGTTCGTCCCAACAGTCGCGGCATTGTTCTTGGCGGCATGCTGGTCGAGCGCACTTCGCGCCGCCGCAGCCGAGCGTGCTGCAGCCGCACGCGCCGAGTCGATGATTTCCTGGAGGACGCCCGCGGATATACCCTCTCCAAGATACGGCAGGACCTCCGCGGCGTCGGGCCGCACATACAGGCCCGCCACATGCGCCTGTGCGGGCTTGGCGATCTCGAAGGCAGCAGACAGAACATGATTGTCACGCTCGGTACCATTCAGCGGCACCAGCACTTTACGGTATGACATGCGCTTAAGCCCTTTCAAGCCATGGAAGCCCAAACCTATAGCAGGGGTGTCGCCCACGCCTTGACTTGAATCAAGCGGTTGCGTTCAACACCGAACAGCCGTTACAGGTCCGCGCATGAGAAGAACGCAGAAAATGCCCCACGCCCGTGCCTGGCAGCGCATGCTGTCGGGACGCCGGCTGGACTTGCTCGACCCCTCCCCGTTCGACATCGAGATCGAGGACATTGCCCACGGCCTCGCCCGCGTGGCCCGCTGGAATGGGCAGACAAGGGGCGATCACGCCTTCTCGGTCGCAGAACATTGCATGCTTGTGGAGCAGTGCCTCGCCCAGCTGAAACCCGGCGCCTCGGAGCGCTGGCGCCTCGCGGCCCTTCTGCACGATGCACCGGAATACGTCATCGGCGACCTGATCAGCCCCTTCAAGGCCGCTGTCGGTATCGACTACAAGGCCCTCGAAAACAGGCTGCAGGCCGCCATTCATATGCGTTTCGGTCTGCCAGCCCAGCTTTCATCGGAACTGAGCCAGCTCATCAAGCGCGCCGACAGGGCATCCGCCTATTTCGAGGCAACCCAGCTTGCAGGCTTCAAGCCGACAGAGGCCGTGGACATTTTCGGTCCGCCGCGCGGGCTGCGACCGGTTAAGCTCAAACCGCTTGCCGCCCGGGATGCCCAGATCGCCTTTCTTGACCGGTTCAAGGCCCTGCTGCCCGCGGCCGACACCAAGTAGGAACACACCGTGCCCGTCATCCATGTCTGCCCGAAAAGCCAGGTTGCAGCCCTCAGCGAGCGCATCAGGCCGTCCCACGTCATCACCCTGCTGGATCCGGCGGATGAAATGCCAACGCCGAACGGGGTAGCCGGTCACAGGCATCTCAAGCTCGGCTTGCATGACACCGTCCACACGGCTCCGGGCAAGGTACCACCCGACGAAGTACATGTGCGGGAACTGCTTCTGTTTGCTGAAGCCTGGAACAGGACACAGCCCATGCTCGTTCATTGCTGGGCAGGTATCAGCCGCTCGACGGCATCCGCCTATGCAATCGCCTGCATGATGAGCGGACCGGGTCACGAAAGTCAGATCGCGCAGCGTCTGCGCAGCCTCGCCCCGCACGCCCAGCCCAACGTACGCATCATCGCGCTGGCCGATGCTGTCTTGCAGCGCGACGGGCGCATGGTCGAAGCTATCGACGCCATCGGCCCGGGCAGGATCGTCTTCGAAGGCACACCCTTTGCGCTGCCGCTGCAAGGGTGAAAGCGCAGATGGTCACAACACGGTCAAGTGACAAGGGAAATGCCGTTGTCATCGGGCTGAATGCCTGCGTGATCACGGTATTGAACGACACACCCTGCGTTCTGGTGGTGCCACCACACCCTTCCCAAGCGGATGGAGCAATCGAAGGCCTGCCCTTTGGGCCCTTCGACCCGCAACACCATCGCACGCTCGAGATCGGCCTGCGCAGCCTCGTGGAGGAACAGACACAAGTGTCACTCGGCTATGTCGAGCAGCTCTACACATTTGGCGATCGCGGGCGCCATGAATTGCTGCAGGGCGAAAAGGCTCGTGTCGTGTCAGTCGGCTATCTCGCCCTGACGCGTTTGGTGGAGGGCACACAACGTCCGGGCCGATGGCATGGCATCTATGACTTCTTTCCGTGGGAGGACTGGCGGCAGGCCAAGCCGACACAGATCGACACCATGATCAGGCCATATCTCGAGAGCTGGTGCAGCCTCGCGCAGAGCGAGATGCGATGGGAGCGCGCACGCCAATGCTTTGGCCTCGATGGGGGCCACTGGGACGAGGAGAAAGTCCTCGAACGCTACGAGTTGATGTACGAGGCAGGGCTTGTCCTTGAGGCACGCCGGGACGGCCGCGCCCTCCCCGCATCCGCACCGGCGGCCTCGATACAGGCGCGTTTCGGCAAGTCGATGCAGCTCGATCATCGCCGCATCCTGGCGACAGGCCTCGGCCGCATGCGGGGAAAACTGAAATACCGTCCAATCGTGTTCGAGCTGATGGACACGACCTTTACCCTTCTGGACCTGCAGCGCACTGTCGAAGCCATGTCGGGCATCCGGCTCCACAAGCAGAATTTCCGTCGGTTGATTGAAAACGGTGGCTTTGTGGAGCGCACGGGCAAGCGGACGGCCAAGGCCGGCGGGCGGCCCGCAGAGGAATTCCGGTTCCGTCGAGAAGTGCTGCGCGAGCGCCCGGCGCCCGGCGTTCGGGTCCCCCTGCTGAGGACTGCGAGGCCCTGAGACCGATAAGGTCAACCCCGATCAGTTCGCCACGCAGGCGCCCGGCGCGACCCCAAGCCTCGCCAGCACGGGAGCATGATCGGACCCTGCCGGAGGCAGCACCTCACGCTTGAGCAAGCGCAACTCCGGGCTCGCCGCAACGTGATCGATGGGGATCCGCATCTGCCGCGGCAGCCAGGCCGGCCACGTGCCGCCGGCACCGGAAACCAGCGACACACCGCCCATGGATGTGACGGCCTGCATCGTGCGGCTCCACGGTGCTGCATTGAAGTCACCGAGCACGATCTTTGGCCCGGGGAATTCGGATACAATGCGCCCGACCTCCCGCGCCTGCTGGAGTTGCGCCTCCGGCGCCTCAAACGGAAACGGGCGCACGAGATGCACCGCATGCACGGTGACCGGACACGCGGCCACATTCGTGACAAAAGACAGGATCGGGGAACGGTAATCATCCTCTGTCCGCTTCACGCCACGGGCTTCGAGGGGGACCTTCGAGAGTACAAGCATGCCGCAGGGATCGCTGTCGGGACAGGAAAGCTTGTAGGGATAGATCTGCTCCAATCCGACAAGTTGCTGCCGGAATGGCGGCAGCGCTTCGATCAGGACGACGAGATCGGCCTTGGAACGCTTGATGGTCTCGATGACCTGCGCCGTGTCGGAATTGCGGAACCAGACGTTGAACTGCATCACACTCAGATTTTGCAGCACGTCCCCGTCCTGGCGCGGCGTTGAAGTCCACGCAGACACACTCAGCGACGCGGTGATCGCAATCGCAAGGGCCCCTGCCCCGGTCCACACACGCTGCACAAGACCGGCAAGGATGGACAGAGCACAAGCTGCGATCACCGCAGGAAGAATGAAATGCGAGGCAAGATCGAGTGTCCAGTGAAGCGACCGGCCCCAGAAGCCCAACAATGGCATGGCGCAAAGCAGCAGCAGCGTCAGCAGGAATAGGCTGAGGAGCGATTGGAGGAGCTTTTGCATGTCTGGACCCGCGCGACAGCCTGATGGAAGCATGTCCGATCCGCGCTGCAAAGGCGCGACATATGGTCAGCCATGCAGCACCCCGGGTTGACAGAGCTTATGCTCACGAGTAGCATTACTCATGGGCGTTCGAAAACGCCTTTTTTGCAACCCTAATTATACTCTAGATGAGTATATGTGGAGAGCGCAATGGCCCAAGACCCTGCCCCCCGGCTCGCCTACACACCAGAGATCGCGGCCGCGACCCGCCATCTGTACGCCAAGGTCTCCAACGTCGTGCCCGAAATCGAATGGCCAGCCTTCGCGCCCGTCATTGCCGAGATCAACCGGCTAAAGAAGGAGCGCGGCGCGGTTGTGCTGGCGCACAATTATCAGACCCCGGAAATCTTTCACTGCGTCGCGGACTTCGTGGGTGACTCGCTCCAGCTCGCACGTGAAGCGGCCCGCACGGATGCCCGCATCATCGTGCAGGCTGGCGTGCACTTCATGGCAGAGACCTCGAAAATCCTCTCGCCGGACAAGATGGTTCTCATGCCGGACATGGAAGCCGGCTGCTCTCTGGCAGCATCGATAACCGGCGCAGACGTCCGATTGCTGCGCCAGAAATATCCGGGACTGCCAGTCGTCACCTATGTCAACACATCGGCAGACGTGAAGGCAGAAAGCGATGTCTGCTGCACCTCGTCCAACGCAGTGGCCGTCGTCGAGTCGATCGCAGCCGAACGAGGCGTCGACACGGTGATCATGGTGCCAGACCGCTTCCTGGCCCAGAACGTGGCAAACCAGACGAAGATCAAGGTCATCGCATGGGCAGGACAGTGTGAAGTCCACGAGCGCTTCACAGCCGAGGACATCAAGCGCTTCCGCGCGGACAATCCCGGCGCGATCGTCCTTGCGCACCCCGAGTGCCCGGCCGAAGTCGTTGCCGAGTGCGACTTTGCAGGATCGACCTCCGCCATGATCGACTACGTGCTAACCAAGCGCCCCCCCAAGGTGGTGCTGCTGACCGAATGCTCCATGGCCGACAACATCGCCGCCGAAAACAGGGACATTGAGTTCCTGCGCCCCTGCAACCTGTGCCCGCACATGAAGCGCATCACGCTTGGCAAGATCTTGTATTCACTGCAGACATTGACGACCGAAGTGAAAGTCGACCCCGACGTGGCCGAACGCGCTCGCCGCGCGGTTGAACGCATGCTCGCTGTCGGCAAGCCGGCAAAGGCGGTGCATTGATGGCCGACCATCGCACACTCAGCAATGACAACGTGATCCAGGCGGGTGATGTCCTTGTCGTGGGTGCAGGCCTTGCCGGATTGTTCACCGCACTGCAATGCGAAGGCCCGGTCACGGTGCTCTCGCCTGTACCGATGGGGTCCGGAGCCTCAAGCACCTGGGCCCAGGGTGGCATCGCTGCCGCCATTGGCCCGGATGACACGCCTGAACTGCATGCGCATGACACGCAGCTGGCAGGTGCCGGGATTGTCGACCATGAAGTTGCGCTGCTGCTCGCAAGGGAAGCAAGGCAGCGCATTGATGATCTTGCGGCCCTCGGCGTTCCCTTCGATCGCGACGAACAGGGTCGCTTCGTCCTTGGCCGGGAGGCCGCACATACGCGCAACAGGATCGTGCGCGTGACCGGCGACAGGGCTGGCGCTGAAATCATGGCAACTCTCGTGAACCGGGTCAGGCAGACACCCCGGATACGCGTGATCGAAGGCCTGATCGCCTATGAACTGGCCACGGAGAGCGGCCGTGTCGTCGGTGTTTACGCCCATCCGGTGGGTGACAAGGCATCACCCATTCTTCTGCGAGCGGCCGCAACCATTCTGGCCATGGGCGGGGTTGGTGGCCTTTATGAAACAACGACGAATCCATCCCAGGCACGTGGCCAGGGCGTGGGCATGGCCGCAAGGAAGGGAGCCGTGATCGCCGATCCGGAGTTCGTCCAGTTCCATCCGACAGCCATCGCCGTCGGCCGCGACCCCGCACCACTGGCAACAGAAGCGCTCCGCGGCGAGGGCGCAATCCTCGTCAACGATCGAGGCGAACGCTTCATGCCCGGCATCCATGCGGACGCAGAGCTGGCCCCACGCGACATCGTCGCTCGCGCAATATTTCGCCAGCTCAAGAGCGGCCGCCGCGTCTTCCTCGACGCAAGCAGGAAACTGGGCCCCCGCTTTGCATCCGCCTTCCCGACCGTCTTCGCATATTGTCAGGAGGCAGGCATCGACCCTGGCCACGAGCCCATTCCGGTCGCACCGGCCGCCCACTACCACATGGGCGGCATCAGCGTGGACCATACCGCGAGAAGTACGCTTCGCGGGCTCTGGGCAATCGGCGAGTGCGCCTCCACCGGTGCGCACGGCGCCAATCGCCTCGCTTCGAACTCGCTCCTCGAAGCCATTGTCTTCGGCGCCCGTGCGGCCAAGGACATCAACACTTCCGTCGAGCGCAGCACCCCGCGCACCCTGTCTGTCACGCCACCGGAACCTGTCGCCCCGGTGTCGCCGCCGCCGCTTGGCGGGTTAAGGCGAATGATGACAGCCAGTGTGGGCCTCGAGCGCAGCGCGGCCGACCTGCGGCAGGCGATCCAGTTCATCCAGAAACTGGAGAACGCCGCCGGGCAGGATCCTGATCTGAGAAACATGGCCGCAACATGCCTCCTGATTGCAGGCGCAGCGCTCATGCGGACAGAAAGCCGTGGCGGTCACTTCCGCAGCGACCATCCCACGACCCAGGCCCAGTGGGCTCATCGCACATTCGTGACCCTGGATCAGGTTCGCACGCACGTCGGCTGCGAACCGGAGAAATTGCAGACACAGCCTTTCAGGAGCGCAGGACGGTCATGAAGAAACCTCTCGTCTTCGTTGAACCCCTGCCCGGCTTCCTCATTACCCAAGCAGTGCACGCCGCATTGGCAGAAGACATGGGCCGCGCTGGCGACCTGACAACCACAGCCACCGTTCCGCCAACCACACAGGCCCACGCCCTGCTGGTGGCGCGTGAAAGCGGACGGATCGCAGGCCTCGACCTATGCAAGGCCGCCTTCCATGCGCTTGACCCCTCCATTGAGATCACGATCAACGTGCCCGACGGCGCCGATGTTGAGGCCGGCGAAACCGCGGCCGTGATCCGGGGCCCCGCCCGCCCCATTCTCTCAGCGGAGAGGGTGGCGCTAAACTTTCTGGGCCACCTTTCTGGTATCGCCAGTGCGACCGCGAGGCTTGTCGCCCTCGTAGCAGGCACCCGCACCCGCGTAACCTGCACACGCAAGACCACACCGGGACTTCGGGCCTTCGAGAAATACGCAGTGAGGTGCGGGGGCGGCTATAATCATCGCTTCGCCCTCGACGACGGCATCCTGATCAAGGACAACCACATTGTAGCCGCCGGAGGCATTAGCCGTGCAATTGAAAGCGCACGCGCGGCGGCCGGACACATGGTTCGCATCGAGGTCGAAGTAGATCGTCTGGAGCAGCTCGACGAGGCCCTCGCCGCGGGCGCGAACGCCATCCTGCTCGACAATATGTCCCTGGAAGAATTGCGTGAGGCCGTTTCCAGGACCGGCGGTCGCGCGCTACTGGAAGCCTCGGGAAACATCGGGCCAGCCACCGTCGCCGCTATCGCGGCCACCGGCGTCGACCTCGTATCCTCAGGCGCGATTACACACTCCGCCCGATGCCTCGATCTGGGCCTGGATTTCAAGAAGGACTAGTTCGTCACCATCGCCGACGCGCCGATGCTCTTGGCCCTGAACTCGTTGAAGAACGCTTCGAGCATCTCAACCGACGCTATACGCTTCACCAGCGTCTTGTAGTCCACGCTGGTCACGTCCGGCGCACTTGTCAGCATGGCAAACGCGTTTGCGTCGGGAGATGTCCGCATCTTCTGCTCGAAGCGAGACCGCAACCTCTCTAGCGACGCCGCATCACCTGCCAGCGAATAAGCAATGCAGGCCCGCATGAGGCTCAGGCGCTCAAGCTCATCGAGCGGCCTCTCATCCGCGTACCGCGCACCGAGGATCGCCTCCACCTTCGCACCGGCTTCAGGCCATCGCTGCGCGTCCCACAGAACGTCCGCACGCAAAGCCTCTGCCTCCTCGCCCGTGTGCGCTTCGAGCACGTCGAGGGCACGCTCGTAGTCCTTTGTGTCCGCTAGCGCGCGCGCCTCAACAATGTCGCGCTGGAAGATCAGGTCATCGGGCAACCGGGTCTGGCGCGTCTTGCGGATGGTCTCCAGCGCTTTGCTGGGTTCCTTGTCCAGAAGCTGGATCACAGCCAGCCTCACAGCGACCGCAGACTTGGCGACGCCCTCAAGACGGTTGTCAACCTGGTGCTGTAGAAGTTCGGCGGCTTGCGGAAGAAGATCAACCGACACGAGACGCTCGACCAATCGGCGGATCATCTCGTCACCCCGCACCCCGACAGGCGTGAGTTCTTTGTAGTCGTAGAACAAGCTCAGCGCATCGAGAGGCGACAATCGCTTTTCCTGCTCTCCGATGAAGAAGGACTCGAACATGCTGCTCATCTGCGCAGCTGACTCGCGCGCCTGCTCGCTTTCCCCGAAGTTGCGCACGGCAAGCCGCATGGTGCCCATGGCCTCGCGCAGCTTGTTCTCCCGAACGTAGAGTTGAGAAAGCTCGCGCAGCGTCCGCAACTCGAGTTCGTCACCCCGCCAGCGGTATCGCAGTCGCTCAAGAGCCTCGATGGCCTCAGCAACTTCCATTTTCCCAAGGGCAAGCTTCGCTAGCGTCCCATCGAGGCTGGCACGCGCAGCAACAGGTCGGTACCGGGACCGGGCGAGCGCATCGAGCTGCGAAAGCGCCTTGTCTTTCCTGTCAAGCTGCATGTCGGTAAGCGCCTGCACGAGCATCACATCCGCCTGAACAGCGGGGCTCAGTCCGGATGAGGGAACAGTCTCCAAAGCTGCCTGTGCAGCAGCTGCATCGCCAAGTTCGAGCGCCGCAACCGCCAAGGCCGCACGCCCGCGAGCATGCCAGTCGGGTGGATACTCCGGCATGATTTTCATGGAAGCGACAAGATTGTTGCGTGCAGCACGCCAATCCCTGGCGCCGGCAGACGCAAGGCCCTTCCAGAGCGCAAGATGGGGATCGGATGCGAGGGACTCGATATTGAGATCATCAAGCGCCTCGGGATAACGGGCCATCTGGATATTCGCGAGGGCACGCAGAACACGAAAGGATGTCTCGCCGTCCGCTGTCTTGTCGGCATGCGTGATCGTCCTGAGTACACCCAGCGCCTCGGCACCAAACCCGTTCGCGACATAGTGACGGGCAAGCTCCATCCGGGGAGCGCTCAGACCGTCCGCCGACTTGGCCGATGCAAGAAGCAGCTTGCCGAGGGACTTATAAAGCTTGGCATCCTTTTCCCGCTTGAACGCGAGATAATCGGCAGCCGCTGCACTGGGCTGCGAGGTTGTTGCAGAACCAGGAAGCTTCAGGGCATCGACGAATTGCGCCGACGAAACATTGAGGCCAGCTGGCCGCGATATGACGGCTTCATTGCCCTCGATCGTCACATTGAGATCATCGGCGACAGCCTGGATCGCGACGCCGTGGCGTGAAGGCAAGGCCGCAAAATCAACAAAGCGACGCCCCTCGACGAGACCTCGAGCCGGCGCATGTCCCATCACGACAGCAATGCGATCCTGAAGGTCCGGATCTTTGAGCCAGAGCACCTGCGTGAGGCCAGGCATGGGGATCCGCAAGCGTGTCGTGTCACCTGCTGTTTGCCGGACAACTTGCAGCCGCTCGGGCAGCTCTGGAACAGCGTTACCTATCGCGAGGACCCAACTATCGCCAGCAGCTGACAGACTGACAGACAATGAGGCAGGTGCCGCAAGCCGGAAGGCTGTAACGCCTGGAGCAACCTCAGACGTTTCCGAAAGCACCGAGACAGGCGAGTTGGGAACCTCACCGATAGCCTTCAGATCCATGAGCGTGGGACTATCTGCAACAACCCAGACCGCAAAGCCGCGCCGGAATACCGAAGCCGCTGGAAGCTTTGCATATGGCAACTCAACGCGAAGAATCGAACCGAACACCTGCGCCCGCGCCACACCCGGCACTGGAGGTGTTTCGGTTACATTTGGAGCAAGAGCAGCAGTCAGATCCGTCTGGCCAAGTCGCAGCGCCTTGGGCAGCGGATCAGCGACAGATATCGAACCACCTGAGGCAGCTTGTTCGGTTGAGCCAGCATCGCTGGAGGCAAGTCGCGCCTCCAGGGCTCCGTTATCATCAAGGCGAGACCCGGCACGAGTGGTAACAGCTTGCTCTTTTTCAGGCAGCTTTTCCTTTGCAGCCGAGGCGCCCTTCCGCTGAGGCAAATCGAAGGCAATCTCGTCCGCCACAACCTTGGGCGGAGGTGGCGCCTGCGCATCCCCATCGGCAAGAAGGACACGCGGTGCACCTGCAGCGTCTGATTTCTCGACAACCACCGACGCATCCGACTTCGGCTCCTGCAGGACCAGAGCGATTTCGCCGGCCTCGCTGACGTCCCGAAAGTCCGCCTCCCGGTCGATATCGAACTCAAGCGTGAGCTTGTTCCGCTCGAGGACGGAACGCGCGCCGCGGATCCATGCGGGCGGATTCTCCGTGAACCTGGTCAAATCGACTTTCGCCGGCTTCGAGAAAGTGACAATCAGCTTGTCGCCATTGACACGGAACGCGTGCGAAACCTCACCGGGGAAATCAAACTGAAGTCGCGTTGACTTCTCGCGCTCAGTGGCACGAACCAGAAGTTGGCGCTTTGGGGTCGCGACTTCCGGTAATGAAACCGCCGGCGGATCGCCCCGAAATGTCGGCGGCAGAAGATCAAAGGCATGTCGATAGGCAAGATCTGTAGCCTTGAGGCGGATCGGACCTTTGAGTGCCATCCTGAGGCCCCTGCCATCTCCATCGCGTCGGATGAGGGCGCTATACGGCTCAAGGGTCTTTGCAAGGGGGCCAAGATCGAAATCGAAGGGTCGGTCAAAGGTGATCACCAGAACCCCGTCGACAACCGCTGCGGAACCCTTCACCTCGTCGGGCCAGTCGAAGATGATCCGCGCAAAGCCACCCTCAACGCTCGCCTTGACCTGCACACCTTTGGCAAGAGAATCCTGTGCCCTCGCCGCCGTAACAGGCAAGAGCATCCATAGCAGCACCGCAAAGAGCCGAGAGCATCTGATCACAGGCGGCAGATCCCTTAACTCGCAAGACTAGCTTTTTCGGGGTTAAGCGGCCGTAAAGTCTCAGCCATTTGGAGACTGTGACCCCGGAGCCGATGCCCCCGACGCATCTGCGCCATTCGCGCCGGAACTCTGCTGAACCTTGAGACGCCGTGCGAGGAGTACAGTCAGGTCCTGTGCTCGCGCAGCCTCCATTGCCGCAAGAACAGCTCCGATTTTTGCTGGCTTCATTCGGGAGGACACATCCACGAGGATCCCCCGCTCAAGACGATTGAAGATGCGAGCTGCATCCTCGGGCTTCATCGACTCGTAGGTCTTCACCAAGCTGGCAATCTGCGCCTCTTCCAGCTCATTTCGCTTGGTGACCAGGACTTCAAGCTTCTGTTCGAGTTGCTTGAGCTCGGAGAGCTTCGAATCAAGTTGCTTCTCTGCCGCGACGAGCATCTTCTCACGCAGGACGACATCTCTCTCGCGAGCATCGAGCGCCGCACGCCTTTCGCCCAGTTTCTCAAGCACATCTGCCTCACCCTTTGTATCCGCGAGCGGAAGATCCGGCTTCTTGGCTGCGGGCGAAGGAGCTGGCGGCGGGGGGGCACCCGCGCCGCCCTCCTTGGCACCCTGTGCAGGCCCGGGATTTTCAGCTTTCGAAATCTCGGGCACATCCGGGTTTGGCGCATCGGGGGGCGGATCTGCCGCCATTGCGCCAATGCGCAGGCACATCAATACTCCGGCAGCACCGATCAATGTCGGAAGGAGACGAACGCGGGAGGACATGGCAGAAATCCTATCTTGTCCCCGCAAGGGCACGCAGGGCGTCGAGCGCCGAGCTTTGCGAGAGTGCCTGCGGTTGCTTTGACTGATGGGGTTGCGGGGGAAGTGTCACCGTACTCGGACGCCCGCCACCCGAAGAGTCAGTGCGAGAACGCTCAGGCATGCGCGCAACACGTTCCGCAGACTTCATGAGGACAGCGAGCTCATCGGCCGCAGCACGCGCACTCTTGATCTGCGCCTCCAGTTCCTCACCCGATGACTTCGCTGCCAGCTTCAACCCTTGTATACCAGCCTCCGCTCGAGCCGCTGCCGTATTCAGCTCCCGGATGACGCCCGCGAGCTCATGCTGCACGCTGCGGACGGACTGCAGCCGCCGATCAAGCCGAAACGCGATGTAGATCGTGACTGCAAGCAGCATGATCATGATACCGTCGACAAGAAGAGCTTCAGTCATGATCATCCCCCCGTAGCGACACTCTTGTCTCGGAACTGGTTCTCCACCCGCACGGCCACCTGATGGCCAATGCGACCCATACGCCCCGCCAGCAACCCTACACCACCGCATCTCAGCTCAATGCGCGCCTCAGGGCCCACATTCAGCAGCAACGTCTGCCCTACTTCGAAGTTCATGACTTGGTTCACGGTCATGGGCATCTCATCCAGCACCGCTTCAAGCTGCACGTTCGTGCGCCAGAGCTCAGTTGCAAGATGGCCTTCCCAGATCGTGTCACGTCCGAACTTCTCGCCCATGAACATCTGCAGCAGCAGCTCACGAATGGGCTCAAGGGTCGCATAGGGTAGGAGGAGTTCAATTCGACCGCCTCGATCTTCCATGTCGACCCGAAGCTTGACGAGGACCGCGGCATTCGCGGGACGCGCAATGGCAGCAAAGCGTGGATTGATCTCTAGCCGATCAAGGGAGAAATTGACCTTCGCGACCGGATCGAATGCAAGGCCAAGATCGTTGAGAACCAGCTCGAGCAACCGTTTCACCAGCGTGCGCTCGATCGTGGTATAGGGACGTCCCTCGACCCGCATGGCCGCGGTCCCGCGACGCCCGCCTAGGAGCACGTCGACGATCGAATAGATAAGACTGGAATCGACCGTCAAAAGTCCATAATTGTCGAGCTCCTCAGCCCGGAAAACGGCCAGAATAGCAGGCAGAGGAATGGAGTTGAGATAGTCACCAAACCTGACGGAGGAGACATTATCCAGGCTGACCTCAACGTTGTCAGACGTGAAATTTCGCAGACTTGTCGTCAGGACGCGAACCAGCCTGTCGAAAACGATCTCGAGCAGCGGAAGTCGTTCATAGGAAACAAGAGCAGAGCTGATGATCGCTTGGATACCCGATCGCTCGTCGCCCGGCTGTTGATCAGGATCGAACCCCAGGAGCGAGTCAATCTCGGCCTGGTTCAGAATGCGATCAGACGATCCATCGGCATTGGCGTTGGCACCATCACCTGCAAGGGCATCCCCCCACGCAGCATCATCACCAAGCGCATCAGCTTGAGGCTTGGCTGAACCCGCATCGCCCTCGGCTTGGGGCTCTGGTGGGGTCTCATTTTCGATCTCGCTATCTTCGCCGGCCATGCGCCATCACCCGTTACTGAACAATCATTTCCCTGAACAGGACGCCCTTCACTTCCACAGGTGCCGCCGCGACATTGATCCGGCGCAGCAACTCTTCCTTCAGGCGGAACAATGCTGCGGACCCGCTTAAGTCTTCCATCCTCAACTCCCGAAGATAGGTCTGCAGCTGATCGACAATCCTCGGCATGATGGGATCAAGCTTCTGCGCAACTTCTTCCTTCGAACCGCCCTCGACCTCCAGGGAGACCGCAAGTTTCAGAAATGCTGGCTTCCCCCCGGCCGTGGACACATTCACGAGAATGTCTGGCACATCGAAAAACACGGGGTGATGTGCATCGCTGGAGCCGGCCGCTTTCCCAGCTCCACCACCTGCACTCGCGTGTTCGCCGCCGTGCCCTTCAGCATCGGCAGCCACTTCGGCCCCTTCCGGCGCAGCTTCCTCGCCGCCCGCAAACATGAGGAAATAGACCGCCCCCCCCACCACCAGCAGCAAAACCGGTGCGGCGATCATCAGGATTTTCTTCGAGAACAGGAACGCAAAGCGAGACTTCGGTTTCGCAGCCTCCTCGCCTTCAGCCTTGCCCGACTCGGACTTTTCCTTGTCTTCGGTCTTGTCCTTCGCCATACGCAACCCTCTGCCCAGAACTCTGCTGCTTACCTTTCAGGGCGCTTAACATGCCCCTCGGGTGGTTAAATTTCGGTTCGTAACCGGCAGAATTTGCCCGGCAAGAGCGTTTGAGTTGACGGACAAGCAACCAACGAAGTCGCAGACAAACGCCAATTTCCCGCTGGCATGAGGCATGCAGACCAGCCAGCAGGCGTTGGCAATCCAGCCAGCACCAGCGGAGTGGTGGCCGCAATGCACAATTCATTGCTCGTCGGATTGACGGCGCAGATGACGCTGCGCCGGAACATGGAGATTGTCTCCAACAATCTGGCAAACGTGTCGACATCCGGTTTCAAGCGGGAAACGCCAGCCTTCGAGGAGCTTGTCGTTCCTGTCGACGCCGAGTCATCCCAGCTACGCAAGATCTCCTTCGTTCGCGATTGGGGTGTCATTCGCGACATGTCAGACGGCCCGCTGCAGCAAACCGGTGCACCGCTCGACATTTCCATCGAAGGAGACGGCTTCCTTGTCGTTCGCACACCAGAAGGCGAGCGCTTCACGCGGGACGGCCATCTCAAGCTCGACGCGTCGGGTAAGATTGTGAACAGCAACGGCTTCCCCGTCCTGTCGGAAGGAGGCGAAATCACGATCCCGCCAGGAGAGACATCGATCCGGATAGG